>RFST01000252.1 GCA_009923855.1 Actinomycetota bacterium | reverse complement strand
CGTCGCCGACCATTGGAGCTGCAATCTCGGCTGCGCTGGCACCCCAATCGTGCAGACCCATAGAGAACAGGTTAAGAGTCAGTGTCGACAGTGGTTACGTGTCGGGCGATTAGCGTGACCTCGATGTCGGATCCGGCCACGTCCCCGTTGCGCAGCGTCACGAATGCGGTGTCGGGAATTGAGGTTGACATCGTTGCCGATCCCGCCGACATGTACCTCCAGTCGCAACTTGCTGCACCCGACAATTTCGAACCGGTCGTGTCGGTGGCCCAGCGCATCTTGGCAGCCGATGCCGTGGTGCTCGACGTCGGCGCATGTCTGGGTTTTGTGTCGGCTGCGATGTCGCAGGTCGTACCGGAGGGCCGAGTGGTTGCGGTGGAGGCCGGCCCGCATCTCATCGAGGGCCTGCGCGCCACTGCAGCGCGGGCCCGCGGCGCGTCGGTCGACGTCGTTCATGCTGCCGTCGGCGCAACATCGGGGGAGATCGAATACCACGCCGACGCCAACGGTGGCGCGTGGGGGTATGTCACCCCTGCGGGCACCGGTCTGCGCGCTCCCGCAACTGCCGATGTCGTCACCGTGGCACAGCGAACCATCGATGACATCGTGATCGACTGCGGACTCGACCGTGTCGACCTCATCAAACTCGATGTCGAAGGGTTTGAGGTGCGCGCCCTCGAGGGGGCACAGGCAACTCTGGGCCGATGGTCGCCGGTGGTCGTTGCGGAACTCAATCCGTTCTGTCTGTGGCGATACGGGCGCACATTGCCACAGGACCTCACCGACGTGATGCGGGAACGATTCCCGCACCTGCATGCAGTGGCCCCCGACGGTTCGGTGACCTTGCTCGACAACGAGTCTGCGATCAGTGCACTGCTCGGCACCATTGGTGTCACCGGAGGACTTGTGGATCTCGTGGGATCCACCACTCCAGTTGACCTCCCGGCGCGTTTTGATGTCGCGTTGCAAGCGGTCGATGCCGATGTCGCGCCCGTTCGTCACCGCGCGTCGATCCTGTCGCGTGTGCTCCGGCGTCGTCGCTGATCGCGCCAGCGGTGGCACCACGCAGGGCGTTGGTACGACGCCGATAGCCTCACCCGGGCTGGCGCCTCTAGCTCAATGGCAGAGCAGCGGGCTTTTAACCCGTTGGTTCAGGGTTCGACCCCCTGGGGGCGCACGAGGACGTTGCCGTCCAAACGCGGCGACGCGCACAGGGTGTGCAAGAGTGTGCCCATGGGTGCAAACCTCACTGTCGAACGCTCGGGCGATGTGGTCACCATCACCTTGAACCGTCCGGAGACGCGTAACTCCCTGTCGCGCGACGTGATGCTGGAGATGCAAGCAGCCCTGGACGAGGTCGGTGCGTCCGATGCGCTCGGCGTCGTGATCGCCGCGAACGGCCCGGTGTTCTCCGCCGGCCACAATTTCGGCGACATGGTCGACGCCAGCCTGCCCGAGGCGCGTTCACTCCTCGAGGTCTGCACCCGAATGATGAACACAATCCAGGAGATACCCCAGGTGGTCATCGCTCGTGTGCATGCGCTGGCGACAGCGGCAGGATGTCAACTGGTGGCCACCTGCGATATGGCCATCGCCGGTGAATCCGCGTCGTTTGCTCTGCCGGGTGGCAAGGGCGGATTGTTCTGTAACACGCCGCTCGTGGCGGTGGCGCGTCAACTGCATCGCAAACATGCCCTTGAACTGTCGATCACCGGTGATGCGGTCGACGCCCACACCGCTGCGGGGTGGGGTCTGATCAATCGTGTGGTGCCCGATGACCAACTCGTGGATGCCGTCGATGACCTCATGGCGCGCTCGATCCGTGGGTCGGCGATGGCCAAAGGCATTGGCAAGCGCGCGTACTACGCCCAGGTCGATATGGATCAACCCAAGGCCTACGCCTACGCAATGGAGGTCATGGCCGCGGGCATCGTGACCCCCGACTGCCAAGAGGGGATCTCGGCTTTCTTCGATAAGCGGCGCCCCAACTTCACCCAGCGGGCCTGAGGTCACCGATCTCGGTGAACCTGGCCAACTCGGCCACGACCCGGGTGCATCGGTAGCGCACTGCG
>RFST01000251.1 GCA_009923855.1 Actinomycetota bacterium | reverse complement strand
CACGCCAAGCGCGTCGCCGCGGTCTGAGCGCTGCAGTCACGCAGCGAGCAGCGCACCGAGTCGACCACCCATCAACTCGTCGAAGTTGTCGTGGTAGAAGCGCTGACGCACTTCGTCGCCACAGTTGGCCAGTGACCGTTCGAAACGCTCGATCGGTCGGCGACCACCTTCCACATGGGGGTAGTCGGAGGAGAACATCACTACTTCGGCGCCAGCCTGGTCGACCACCCATCCGACATCCTCGGTTGGATACGGGGTGAACTTCATCTGTCGACGCACGTAGTCGCTGGGCCGCAGCGACAAACGTTGCAGGCGTTCTTCGTGCCGGCCGAATGCCTCGACTGCGGATTCCATCTGACGCATCCACGAGGGCACCCACACCGCACCCTGCTCAATCACCCCGACCTGCAGATCGGGGAACCGTTCAAACACCCCGTCGAAGATCATGGTTGCCAAGGTCTGGGCGGGCTGAACCGGGATTGCCATGTAGTCCACCGATCGGAAGTTCTCCTCACCACCGTGGAAATCCGGCGGCACGGGCAGACCGTTATCGAAATAATGCGGGTCGAGCAGTTCACCAGTGCCACCCACATGGAACACCACCGGCACCCGCGCCTCGGCCGCCTGCGCCCACACAGCATCGAGGGCCACATGGCTCGGCGAGTGGTTGGGAGGGCAACCCGATGCAATCAATAGAGCACCTGCACCCATATCGAGCGCTTCGGCAGCCAACGCTGGTGCTCGTTCCAGATCGGCAAGGGGCACATACAACGTCGACAACAGGCGGCGGTCAACAGAACAGAACTCGGCCATCCCCCGGTTGTGCGCCCGTGCCGCACCCTCGGCCATGGTGATGTCACCGGCATGTTCCCAGTCACGCAGCCGCGTGTTGTGGAATGTGTTGAACACCAGCTGGCTAGCAAAACCCAGATGGTCAAGCGCCCGCGGACGATCGTGGGCGATAAACGATCCGGTGGCGGCAAAGTTCTTGCGGGTCATGATCTCGTCAGCTTCGGCGGCGATGTAGTCCTCGCTCGCGTGCTGAGACGCCAACCGGTCGAAACCGCGCGACAGGTCATCGCGATCCTCGGTGAGCACCGCCGACTGCTGCAGCTCATTCCCGCCCGGGTATGTCAACGCATCAATGCGCTCACGAATCTGCGGGTCGGCATATTCAGCAAGCCACGTCGGCGTCTCCATGATGTGGGCATCGGCGTCGTGCACCACTAGCCCCGTCGAGTTGTAGGCCATGAGAGCAGTGTCGTCGTGGCGCAGTCCCCGCAGCGAGTCGGACAGCACTAGCGTCGCCGATGTGGGATACCGCTACGAAAATGGTGAACGGCTGCCGGTAGAGGTGTTGGTCTTCGAGATGGACCCGGACCACGTTGCGGAATTTTGCGCACTGGACCACGAAGTGTGGACCCTCGGCGAGGCGTATCACGGCACCAGTGTTGGTGACCCCGATCATCACATCCCGTTCCTGTCGAAAGAAGTGTGGCTCGACGATGCCCACCCCGGCCAGGTCACCTTGGTATTCGTCTGGGAGTCGATTGAAGCGTGGATGCTTCTCGGTGACAGCACCACCCAGGCGGAACTGCAGGCCCGTTTCGATGCCGCATTCGAATATGAGGTGCGCCTTGTGTCCGCCCCGCATGAAGACTCGTCGTTTGGCATTCACCGCTGGAGCCGATTCGAACGGCTCTGAACGGCATCGACACCGGCAACTCTTCTCCACCGCGTAGTGTCGGGGGCATGACTCTGCTCATCGTCATCGCCATCGTCGTGGTGCTCGCCATCATCGTCGTCGTCCTCTACAACAACTTGGTGAAGCTTCGGAACCTCGTGGACAACGCGTGGGCACAAATCGAAGTTCAACTGACCCGCCGCGCCGACCTCATCCCAAACCTGGTCAACACGGTGAAGGGATACGCCGAACACGAACGCGAAACACTCGACGCAGTGATCTCTGCGCGCGGTGCGGCGATGGGTGCGTCAACCCCCGCCGCGGCTGCGGCCGCTGAGGGCCCGCTCACCGCCGCTCTCGGCCGGCTGTTCGCGGTGGCTGAGGCCTACC
>RFST01000026.1 GCA_009923855.1 Actinomycetota bacterium | reverse complement strand
GTCAGTCGACGATGGAAATTGCCTGCGACGGGCAGATCTCCGCGGCCTCGGTCGCTGCAGCCAGCACCTCGTCGGTCACCTCAACGCTGATCGCTTGCGGCTTTCCCTCATCATCGAGACGGAACAGATCGGGTTGCATATAGGCGCACTGTCCAGAGGTTGAGCACAGTTCGCGGTCGATGACGATCTTGGCCATACACACAGTGTCGCGCGCCGACACGTTCGCCACGGAGTCGGAGTGGAAACATGTCGCGATGGCCAGCGACCCACGAGTTGAGATCACCGACGCCCTTCTGCGCTACTGCCGCGGTATCGACCGTCTCGATCCGGTATCCGTGCGCAGTGCCTTCCACCCGGGGGCAGAACTGTGCGATTACGGCCCGGAACCACTCAGCATCGAAGCATTCGTCGAACATGCGATGGCGTCGCTGGGCAGCCGGTTCAGAGTGACCCAGCACCGCATGTCGAACACGCGTATCGAGTTCACCGATGGTGATCCTGCCTCAGGGTCGGCCCTGGTCGAGACCTACATGCTGGCGTACCACGTGCAAGACACTGACGACGGGGCGCTGCTGCACACCTTCAACGGCCGCTACATCGACAGGTTCGAAGATCGAGACGGTGCATGGTTGATCGCACGGCGCACCCTGCGCAATGACTGGTCGCGGGTGGAACCCCTCGGCGAACCGATGCGTGGCGCGTGGATCGCCAGCGGGCGTGCCGGTAGCCCCGACCCACTCGACGACTAACTCACTACGTACCTCAACCGATCACTACACCAGAGGAGAACTGATGAACCTGCCATCTGCACCGACCGCAATCGACTCGGCGTGGCTGAACGACAACATGCCCGATGCTTTCTTGAGCGGACGCACGGTGACTGCGGTCGGTCACGACAACATTGGCGAGGGCACCGGCATCTTCGGTGAGATCGGCCGGGTGACGGTGACATTCGATGATGGTTCCACCGATTCCGTGATTGCCAAGATGGCCTGCCACGAGCCAGCGAACCTCGCGATTGCCCAGGCGCTCGGTATCTATGAGCGCGAGTTGAACATGTTCGAGCACGTCATGCCGCGCAGTGGCTTGACGGTGCCGTCGGCCTACGTGGCAGAGCGCGGCGAGGGCGGCACCTTCTTGATCGTCATGGAGGATCTCAGCCATTCATGGGATGTGGGCGACCAGATCATCGGTGCCACGTTGAGCCAAGCAGAAGCCATCGTGGATGCGTTGGCCGCATTCCACGCGCAGTGGTGGCAACACCCCGATCTCGACACCTTCGAGTGGTTGCCGCGACCCGATGCACCGCAATATGTGGCGGCTGTTCCGGGTATCTATGCGGCCGGGCTCGAACCGTTGCAGCAGAACTGGGCTGACCGGGTCGCGCCGGGGTCGGTGGAGATCGCGCTGGCTCTTGCGCCGCGGTTCGAAGAGTTGATGCATCGCACCGCCACCGGGCCAGAGACGCTGATCCATACCGACACACGACTCGACAACATCTTCTTCGCCCGCGACGGCTCTGACGCGGTGGCATTCATCGACTTCCAGTTGGCTCTGCGCGGTCGGGGAGTTGCCGACATCTCGTATCTGGTGGGGACCAGCGTGCCCCACGAGATCGCCGCTGTACATTGGGAGGCGCTCCTGCGGCGCTGGCATGACGCCATCGTTGCTGCGGGCATCGATTATTCGTGGGATGACGCGCTGCAGCACTATCGCGAAGCGACGCTGTACTACCTGTCGGGCGCCATGTCGTTGATCGGAACGTTCGATGCCGGCAATGAGCGCGGCGCGGCCATGGTGGAGGCCTACGCCACGCGCATCCTTGCTCACGCGGTCGACACCGGTGCAGGAGAGGTGCTCTGAACATGGGTGTTCTCGATGAGTTCTCATTGGCTGGGCGGCGCGCGGTGGTGACCGGTGCGGGCAAGGGCATTGGCCGGGGCATTGCGTTGTGCCTCGCGGAAGCCGGTGCCGATGTAGTGGTGTCGGCACGCACGGCCGCTGATGTGGATGCTGTTGCTGCCGATATCGCTGCGCTTGGTCGCACCGGTGTGGCGGTGACCGATGTCACCAACGCGGACGATCTCGCACGCCTGGCTGATACCGCGGTTGCTGAGCTCGGCGGTATCGACCTGTGGGTGAACAATGCCGGCGGGCTGCCCGATGCAACACCGCGCTATCTCACCAAGACCTCCCCGGAGCAGTTCGCGAAGCAGATCGATCTGAACCTCACTGCGGTCTGGGCGGCCAGCGTGGCGGCGGCCACCCGGATGACCGATGGCGGGTCGATCATCAACATCTCGTCGGGGTCGGCCGTGGGGCCGCAGCTGAAGAACGGGCCGTACGGTGCGTCGAAGGCAGCGGTGAACTCACTGACCCAGACGCTGTCGGTGGAGTTGGCACCGAACATCCGGGTGAACGCGGTGTCGCCGGGCCCCGTGCCCACCGAGAACTTCGTGGAGAGCACCGGCTACACCGGTGATCGCGTTGAGATGATCGACAAGCAGTTGCGCATCCCACTTGGGCGCCTGGGCACCGACCGCGATATCGGCGCAGCCGTCGTGTTCTTGGCATCGCCTGCGGCGTCGTGGGTGACGGGACAGGTGCTTCTCGTCAACGGCGGACGGTGACCGATAGCACCTGACCCGATGGGCAATTAGCTGGCGAGCACCTCGTCGCTCACTGCCTCCACCGAGACCGGGATCGACGACTGGATCGCCTGGCCGGTGATATGGCAGTAACCGTTCTCCACATCGATCAGACGGTTGGTCGGTGCGCCAACTTCGCGCACGCCACCATCGTCCATGGTGGTACCGCCCCAACTGTGCGCCATCGAGATGGCCCCCGCACGCACATCAGGGGCCATTTTGGCCACACCGATCAGCGATCCATATGGCGACGCGATGCGCACGAGCGACTCGTCATCCACGCCCAACGACGCCATGTCCTCAGGGTTCATATAGGCGTAGTTCGTCGGGTTCTTGCGCCGCAGACCAGCCAACTCGCCGCCGAGTGAGTTGAGGTGGCTCTTGAGGCGGCGTGAGATCAACCGGAAGCGGTGCACGGCCGGGTCGAAACCCGCCATCACCTCAGCCGACGTCGACTCGTTGTAGACCTGGCCGAGCTCCTCCATGTGGTCCTCGAGAGCCAACAGGAACCGTCCCGATGCGTCGGGGTCGGCAGGCTTGACCTCGATGGCGTACTCCCAGAGCACCTCGCCAGAGCGCTCGCGGATCACGCTGAGCGGCACACGAGAGTTGTAATAGATCAGATCGAGCACATCATCGTCACTTGGCCGGTCGCCGCGTGGGATGGGTCCACCCGGCAACTCCAGTGTCACATCGAGGCGTTCGGCAATCTCCCAGTACACCTCCCAGTCATTCAACTGGTCGCCGGTGGGCTCGACGATGGCCGGGGTGTAACACGCGTACGGCTCGCGGAACCAGCGGTCCATGAATGGCGGTACATCGGCGCGTTCGAGAGCGAGTCGCGGAGCGAACACGTAATCGGCGAACTCGGCGGTCTGGGTCATGCGGTGATCGATGACGACCAGCAGTTCGAGCGACTCCATTGCCTCAAGAGTGCGCACCATGTCAGGCCAAGCAGCCACCGGGTTGCCACCATTCACGATGAGGGCACGAACCTGCCCGTCACCAGGAGTGGCGATCTCCTGCGCCAGTGTGGTGCACGGCATCTCCCCGCCGATGCCCCGCAGTCCACGGAAGCGGCTCTCGGGCCCATTCGGCAGTCCAAATGGGCCCAATACCTGAGCGCGAGCGGGAGGCTCAGGCTGCAGGAAGCTCGACGTATGGACGGTGTCACCGGCCTGCAGGAAACGATTGCACAGCACGTTGAGGGTCTGAGTCAGGTGTTCCATCAGGCTCGGGTGGGGAGCCATCGACGGACCAGTTCCATTACCGGCAATACCCCGGGTGCCGCCGGCGAACATTCGGGCGGCTGCCACAAGATCATCGGCGTCGATGCCGCAGCGGTCGGCCACGTAGACCGGTGTGTACGGGTCAACAGCAACTCGTAGTGCATCAATGTGACCGGGCTCTACCCACTGCTCACAGAATTCCGCATCATGGAGATCCTCATCAAGAATCACACGGATTAGACCAGCCAACAGTGTCGGATCTTCACCGGGTCGGACCTGCAGGTGGATATCGGCCTGAGCCGCGAGCTCGGTGCGCCGAGGGTCGACAACCACCAGTTTCATACCCTCGGCCTTACGCCGACGGAGGGTGGCAAATGGATCGGTGCCCTGCAGGCCACCGTTCGGCGAGAAACTCGACACCATCGGGTTGTACCCGATGGCCAACAGCACGTCGGCATCGTTGAAGTTGTTGGGTCCGGCTTCCCACATACCCATCCGCATGGCGGCCGTGCGCTTCATCGGCTGGTCGATGGTGACCGAGGTGTAGTAGCTAAGTGACCCGATGGCACGGTGGAACGCCATCGCCACCGGATGCGATGGAGCGTTCTGATAGCCGCCGGTACCGGTGTACGTGGCCACGGCCCGAGGCCCATGCTCATCGATGATGGCACGCAAACGGGCCGCAACCTCGTCGAGAGCGGTGGCGCTGTCGACCTGTTCCCATCCGCCGTCGGCGGTGCGGCGCAGCGGGTTGTCGATACGACCGGGGTCGGTGAATTGGTCAGGAATCTGGCGACCCTTCACGCAGGTGTAGCCCTTGAAGATCGGGTCGTCATCAACGCCCGACACCTTCACTGGGCGGCCGTCATGCAACTCCACGTCGATCGGGCAGGCGGCATGACAGATACGGCAAAACGAACGGCGGGTTTCGATCGTGGTCATGGTGCCTCCTCAGCGCTTGGCCACGTCGGGTGAGCGGGTCCACATGATCGATGAGTCGAAACTCAAGGCGTAGTCCGGCTCAAATTCGATCACGACACGTGCCGGTGAGTCGAGGAACTCCTGGAACACCTGCGCTGCATGGGCATCATTCGGACGGATGTAGTTCGCGAACGCCGGGTAGAACCAGTCCTTCACCTCACGCGAATCGTGCACCGTGCAGTTGCCCTTGTAGGTGACGGTTTTGCCTGTCCCCATATCGGTGCCGGTCGAATTGATGCAGATCGACGCGCGCGGAAAGCGCCGGATGGCGGAGATGCGCGCCCGACGTTCTGCAGCGGTGAGCCACAACTTGCCATCCTCCGTCGGTAGATACGACATGATCACGCCGAAGGCCTCGCCAGCCTTATTCGTCCACATGAATGTGCACTCGCGCTGGGTGTTGACGAGCTTGGATTCCAACTCGGGTGCGAGAGCGCATTCGGTGAGATCTTCGTAGCTGTCATGGGTGTCATCGGCCATTCCATGACGTTACGTGACAGCACCGATGCGGACGCGAGACGGAGACGGCTCTCCGACAGCAGGCCCGGCGGACGGCCGCCCTAACGTCGCCACCATGGATGCATCAATTGCTGCACTGTTCGACCTGTCGGGTCGCACAGCTCTCGTCACCGGTGGTGCTACCGGGATCGGTGAAGGCATTGCCCGAGTGCTCGCTGCCGCTGGTGCCGCGGTGGTGGTGGCCGATATCGATACCGATGGAGCCGAGCGCGTGGCCGGTGATATCGGCGGCACGGCGATAGCGCTCGACGTCACCGACGCTGACGCCTGCGCAGAGATTGTCACAGGTATCGAGTGCTTGGACCTCGTGGTGAACAATGCCGGCAGTTACCACCAGGCCGGCAGCATCTTGGATCAGCCTGCATCGTCCTGGCGGACGTCGATCGATATCAACCTCGCCAGCGTGTTCAACGTGTCGCAGCCTGCGGCGCGAGCCATGGTGGCAGCCGGCCGACCCGGGTCGTTCGTGAACCTGGCATCGGTCGACGGTGCGCTGCCGTGTTTGGGAACCGGATACGACTCGGCCAAAGCGGGCGTGATCCAGTTCACCCGCAGCCTTGCCCTCGATCTCGCGCCCCATGGCATCCGCGCCAATGCCATCAGCCCGGGACATATCGAGGTGGACACACTGCGTCGGATGCGCAGCGGCGAGATCCCCGCACTGTGGCCCGCGGACTCGTCAGTGACCGGGCTCATGGGGCCGATGATGAGCCAACGCAGTTCCAATATCCCGCTCGGGCGATCTGGCACACCCGATGAGATCGCCCATGCGGCACTGTTCTTGTCGAGCGACGCCGCGCGGTACGTCACAGGGCAGAACCTGTTCGTCGACGGCGGATGGCTGCTGGTATGAGCGCCGGCGAATTGCTGGCCGATGCGGACGAGGCCGCCATCGTCCGGCTTACCCATGACTATTGCTGGGCCCTCGACACCGGTGACTATGAGGCCCTCCGGCAGGTGTTTACACCCGATTGCACGGCGCGACTGGGAGGGAACCAGAGCAATGTCGATGAGGTGATCGCTCGCGTCAGTGCGGCTCTCGGGCCACTCGACGACAGTCAGCACATGGTGAGTACCCACCAGATTCGACGGTGGGACGATGGCACGGTCACCGGCCGGTGCTACCTGCACGCGCAGCACATTCTCGCTGGTGTTGCCGGCGGTGATCAGTACATCGTGGCCGGTCGGTATGAGGACCGGTACGTCCACACCGATGAGGGGTGGCGCATTGCTGAGCGTGAACTGGTCGTGATGTGGACGGCCGGTAACCGTGACGTTGTCCGTCGCGGTTGAGGCACGTCGGATCGCGAATCAGATGCTGCGCTCGCGTCCTTCCCAGTAGGGCTCGCGCAGTTTGCGCTTTTGCACCTTGCCCGTGCCGGTGCGTGGGAGTTCATCGGCGAAGTCGAATGACCGTGGACATTTGAACCCAGCCAGATTCTCGCGACAGTGCGCCGCGAGGATGCCGATGAGTTCGTCGTCGCCTGCCACACCATCATTGGGGACCACGATCGCTTTGACCTCTTCGCCGAACTCCTCGTTGGGCACACCGATGACAGCCACATCGGCCACCAACGGATGCCCGCCCAGCACACCTTCAATCTCTGCTGGGTAGATGTTCACACCACCGGAGATGATCATGTCGATCTTGCGGTCGCTGAGCCACAGGTAGCCCTCGTCGTCGAGATACCCGACGTCACCGGTGGTGTAGACGCCTGGTTCGAGGTGGGCCTCGGCGGTCTTCGACGGGGCATTGTGGTACTCGAAATCCATCCCCATCAGGCTGCGGAAGTACAGCGTGCCCTCGGCATTCGGGCCGCAACGCTGACCGTCATTGTCGACCACGATGATCTCCATATTCGGTAGGGCCTTGCCTACCGAACCGCCTTTGGCCAGCCACTCCTCGGAGTTGATCAGGGTGATCACCGAGGCCTCGGTCGATCCGTAGTACTCGGTGATCTTCGGGCCCCACCACTCGATCAGCGAACGTTTCACCGCCGGCGGGCACGGCGCGGCACCATGGAGCACCATCTCCAGTGACGAACCATCGAAGCCAGCCTTGACCTCGTCGGGGAGATCGATCAGTCGTTTCATCTGCGTGGGGACCAGATGGATGTTCGTGGCCGAGTAGCGGTCGATCAGGTCGAGCACCCCTGCCGAGTCGTACTTGTGCTGCATGACCGTGGAGGACCCCGCCATCATCGGCAGGAACGAGAAGGCCCATTGCGCCGAGTGGTAGAAAGGCCCGCACAGCACCGTCACCCCGGGCACACGCATCATGTCGGCAAATCCCGCTCCGATCAGGTGCCAGAGTTCTGGGCCGGTGCCCTCGGGCATTGACGACAACGACCCGCGCACACCCTTTGGATTGCCGGTGGTGCCCGAGGTGTAGAACATCGGCCCACCGAAAGCCTGGTCAGCGGGTTCATCAGGAGATCCGCCGTCGACAAAATCGTCGAAATTCACGAATCGTCCAGCGGTCGGTGCGCCGGCAACGATGCCGAGCGTGACCGCGCCAGCCTGTGGGTCCTCGAGGGCAGCGCCGACGGTGTCGACGAAACGATGATCGGTCACCACCGCCCGTGCACCGCTGTCACCGAGAATGTATGCGATCTCTGGGGCGACGAGATGCCAGTTCACCGGCACGAAGGTGATGCCCGCGTTCGCGCAGGCCAGCGCGGTGATGAACCATTCGTTGCTGTTGCCGGCGACGACCGCGATCGTGTCACCTGCGCCCAGACCGGCGTCGCGCATGGCGTGAATCATCTGGTTGATGCGACGGTCGAGTTCGGCAAACGTCAACTCGCCGACGTCATCGGCGAGGGCGAGTTCGCTACCCCGTTCGGCGGCGAAGGGGCTCATGAGAACAGACATCTGGTTTCCTCCTGGGTGTGGGTCGTCACGGTGGGTGATGCGGTGTGGGTCAGGTCGTGCGCTCGCGGTAGTCGCCAAAGGCACGGTCGCGGTCGCTCAATGCAGCGGTCACGCCTTTGGTGCGGAACGTCGCCATGTACTCGCGCGATGAGGGCTGGTGGAAACCCATCGCTTGGATTTCAGCGGTGGCGCGAATACCGGTGCGGATTCCCATGGCCTCCATCGCGCGGTGGGCCGCTCGTTTGTTGAGCGCCAGCAGATCTTGGGGCACTTTGGCGATGCGTTCCGCGATATCCAGAACTGCATCGTCGAGCTCAGCCACAGGGTGGGCACGGTTGGCAAAACCGTTGCGTACTGCCTCCTCGCCGGTCATCGAGTCGCCGGTGAGCAGGGCTTCCATGCCCTGGCGTAGGCCCATCATCCAGGTCTGCCATTGCATGTCGGGCGGCGACATCAGACGTACGGGTGGGTATCCAATGGCAGCATCGTCGGCCACGTAGACGAGATCGCATGCGGTGGCAAGCTCGGTACCACCCGCCAAGCAGTAGCCGTGAACCTGAGCGATGATCGGGGTGTTCATATCCCACATTTCGAACCAGTTGTTGACCACGTGCCGGCTCCACCATCCGTCGGCGCGCCCGATGGGACGTTCCACATCGCTATTCGGCGATCCGAGGTCGTAGCCGGCGCAGAAAGCCGGACCTGCGCCGCGGATGATCACCACCGACACGTCGTCTGATCGATCGGCCGTGCGGAGCGCATCGAAGAGTGCGCCGCGAAGGTCGTCGTTGAGCGCGTTGCGCTTCTCGGGTCGGTTCAAGGTGAGTCGCCGCACCAATGGTCGCGGTTCATCGATCAGCAGTACGTCATCCATGTCAGGTCTCCTCACATGCGTCTACACCACAACCCCGTCGGCGCGGAGTTGAACGATGTCGTCGGGGTTGTGGCCTAGTTCGGCGAGAATCGCGTCGGTGTCGGCGCCCTTGGTCGACAGCGACGCAGCCACTGTGGCCGGGGTTCGCGAGAAACGAGCCGCAGGTCGGGGCTGGCGTATCCGCCCGGCCACTGGGTCGATCCACGTCTCAAGGGTGCCGTTGTGCACGATCTGCGGGTCGGCGATGACCTCATCAGGGCTGAGAATCGGGCCGCACGGCACATCGGCCGCGCGAAGACGATCGAGGATGTCAGCGAGTGGCATGGTGCGGAACACATCGCGCAGCAATGCGTCGATTGCCCGGAAGTTCTCAGGCACCATGGCCGCCTCCATGGTGGAGAAGCGGGGATCATCGCACCACTCAGGATGGCCGACGGCGCGATAGAGCGAGTGGCGCATCGTGTTGTTGGTGGCGATGTAGACGAACTGCCCGTCGGCGGCATCGGTGAGGGTGTAGATCTCCGCGAGCAGCACCCCCGGTGTGGGGTCGTCGAGCATGGTGTGGTCCATCATCCCGTCCGGCCAGTGGAACCACACGCAGGCATCAAGCATCGGCACTTCAATGTGTTGGCCGTCGCCGGTGCGTTCGCGGACCAGCAGTGCAGCGGTGATCGCTTGGGCCACCGTCAGCGCTGTGGACTTGTCGGCAAACAGGTTGCGCACCAGATCGGGTCGACCGTCAGCGGGGTTGCATTGGCGCCCGATCACCCCGGCGATGCCCTGAATCACCGGGTCGAGAACGGGTTGACCTGAATAGGGCCCGGTGGGGCCGAAACCACTGATCGAGCAGTACACCAGGTCGGGCCGCACGACGACGAGGTCGTCGTAGGCGATGCCGAGGCGCTCCACTGCGCCCGGTCGAAAGTTCTGCACCACGACGTCGGCCTCGGCGACCAGTTCGCACAGGATCGACCGGCCCGCATCGGTGGTGAGGTCGAGCGCGATCGACCGCTTGCCGCGATTGTTGTTTGCGTAGAGGGCGGCAATGCCGCCGGAGGCGAACGACGGCAGTCGGGTCATGTCACCGATCGAGTCGGCTTGCTCCACCTTGATGACCTCTGCACCCTGGTCGGCGAGCAGCATCGTGGCGAGCGGACCGGACACGATCTGCGACAGATCGATGATCTTGTAGCCCTGCATCGGCCCTGGCATGTGCGCCCCCCACATCTTGGCGATACCAGCCCCCGCTGATCATCGCACCTACCGATGCGACGTTACCCGGCTGGCTGTTCTTGGGGCGAGGCCGGTTGTGGCCAGGCCCGACCAGGGGCCCGGACGAGTCGGCCTTCGACGAGGCCCATGATTCCGTCGACTGCATTGCGGTGATGTGCACGATCGCCAGATACGGCATCCACGAGGCCTGTCGTGATGGTTCGGAACAGAGCCGAGTGTATGTCGCGTTGACTCTCGTCAATCTCGCCGGTGCTGATGCCGAAGGAGATCAGGTCATTGAAGAACGACCGGTGTCGTCCGGGTCGGTTGTTTGCAATTGCCGCAGCGACGGTTGCGTCACGAGCGGCATCAACTCGGCACGAGCCGAGGAACTGCGCGAGGGATGGATCTTCGTTGTTCAGGTCATGGGCACACTCGAGAACTGCCCGTAGCCGATCGACGAAGGTGTCGAGGCCCTCCACTGCCGCATCAAAACGTTCGTAGACAGTGCGTTGAGCGTCGTCGTGGACGGCAGCGAAGATGTCGAGCTTCTTGTCGAAGTAGTAGTAGATGGCCCCCGTGGTGAGTCCGGCTTCTTCGGCAATGATGCGATTGCTTGTCGACTCGTAACCCCTCGCGGCAAAGAGTTGACGGGCCACGTCGAGGATGCGTTGACGAGTACGGGCCGAATCGGCCGCAAGTGGACGTCCGATGCGCTGCCCGTCAGCCATCAAATTGATGGTACTCATTCGCCCGATGCGCGGGCCTGTCGAGCATCGTGGTAGCAAATATTCGTTGGTATGTACGGGCTCTAGGAGGCTGAATTCTGATGGCGACCCCCAGTGTCGAAGAATTTGAACGTGAGGCTGCTGAATGGCTGGCCCAGAACGCTGTGCCGCGACGCGCGGTGGAGGGTGACACCTTCGTGTGGGGCGAGGGCGAGTTCAGCGTGTCGGTCTTCCATGATCTCGCCCATGACGACGAGAAGGACCTGCTCGAGGCGTTGCGAGTGTGGAACCAGAAGAAAGCGGAGCGCGGGTATCACGCGGTGCGCTGGTCCAGCGAATTTGGCGGTCTCGGGCTTGATGCGGCACACGGTCGTGCCTTTCAAAGACTGGAAGCGCAGTACGAGACGCCCGGTGGTCATGAACTCTTTGGGGTGACAACAGGCCTCATCGCGCAGACGGTTAAGGCATTCGGCACGCCCGAGCAGATCGAACGGTTTATGGAACCGCTCCTGCGCACTGATATCTACGCCTGCCAGTTGTTCTCCGAGCCTGGTGCCGGTTCCGATCTCGCTGCACTCGGATGCCGGGCCACCCGCGATGGTGACGAGTGGGTGTTGAACGGTCAAAAGGTGTGGAGCTCAGGTGCGCAGTTCTCCGACTGGGGCCTGCTGATCGCGCGTTCGGACGTCGACGTGGCCAAGCACCGCGGTATGACGGCGTTCATGGTGCCCTTCGACGTCGATGGCGTGGAGATCCGACCGATCAAACAGATGAGTGGTGGTCAGTCGTTCAACGAGGTGTTCTTCAGCGATGCTCGCATTCCCGACAACCTGCGCCTCGGAGGCGAAGGCGACGGCTGGAAGGTCGCGCTGACCACCCTTGGATTCGAACGGGACCATTCATCCTCGGGTGGTGGTAGCGGTGGCCGCGTCGGAGGAAACTGGCCGAAGTTGCTGGCAACTGCGGACGCCATGGGATGCACCGACGATCCGCTGGTGCGCGCGGCTCTCATCGACTACTACGTGCATTCGACGGTGGAGCGTTTGGTCAACCGGCGCGCTGCAGACAATGCCCGCAGCGGCACCCCCGGCCCGGAGGCGTCGCTCGGCAAAATCATGTGGACCGAGGGCATGACCCTGCTCTCCGATGTGATCTCGAAGGTCCTGGGCGCCAAGTTGATCGCCGACACGGGCGAGTGGGGCACCTACGAATGGGGCGAGCACGTCCTCGGGGCTCCCGGCTACCGCATCGCTGGCGGCTCCGATGAGGTGCAGCGCAACATCGTGGGCGAGCGTGTCCTCGGTCTGCCCGGCGAACCACGGGTCGACAAAGACCTCCCCTGGCGCGACATTCCCCGATAGTCGATGTGGCCGTCCGATCGGCAAGAATCGGAAGGTCACAGAATCGACAAGGAGGAACAACATGGATCTCGGACTCGCCGGCAAGAAGGCTCTTGTTACCGGATCGACCAAGGGCATCGGACGAGCGATCGCCGAGACATTGCTCGCCGAAGGCGCGTCAGTCGCCATCTGCGCTCGCGACGCCGACGGTGTTGCCGCCGCAGTGTCTGAGCTGTCATCGAAGGGCACCGTGTTCGGCGCCGCCGTTGACGCCGCTGATCTCGACAGCCTCACCGGCTGGATCGACGCCGCTGCAGATGCTCTGGGCGGGATCGATATCTACGTGCACAACACCTCGGCGAAGCCGCAGAAGCAGATCGACCAGTGGATCAACAACTTCAACATTGACCTGAAGGCGCTGGTCGGAGCCGTGGAGGCCGCCAAGGATCGACTCGCCGACGGCGGTGGGTCGTTGATCTCGATTGGCACGACCGCTGTTGCCGAGCACTTTGCCTCTGGCGCAGGCAGCTACAGCGCGTTCAAGGCAGCCGTCACTAACTGGACGCTCGGTCAGGCGCAGGTGCTCGGCAAGATGGGTATCCGATGCAATGTGGTGCAGCCCGGCCCGATCTTCGTCGACGGTGGTGACTGGAACATGATCAAGGACCACATGGCCGACTTCTATGCCGCCACCCAGGCCGCCCATCCCGGTGGCGACCTTGGCACGGTGACCGATGTGGCGAATGCCGTCGCCTTCTTGGCCTCCGACGCTGCACGCCACATCAACGGTGCAAACCTCACCGTGGACGGCGGCTTCACCAAGCGCGTGAACTACTGAGGTCGGCGCAGTGAGCGACGAGCAACCGACCCGCGTCGACGCCTATCTGGTAGCCGGCGGCAAATGGCACGACATCGACTATGCCCGTGTTGAACTACTGAAACTGCTGGCCGAGCATCCGCATGTGCGGGTGAAGGTGGGCAGTGACTACGAAGACATTGCCTCGATTACATCGGCGGCGTTCCTCGTGTCGTACACCTGTGATGTGCGGCCGAGCCAGGCCGCGCAGGAGGCGATTCGTGACTGGGTCATCGGTGGTGGCCGGTGGCTGGCGCTACACGGCACCAACTCCGCCCTCGACCTGCCGCGGCCCAACGGTGTGGAGTCGCCCCGGGTATTCCCAACCTGGGTCGACACCTTGGGTTCGCAGTTCATCGCGCACCCACCCATCCAGCCTTATCTGGTGGAGGTCACCGACGACGACCATTGGTTGGTTGCGGGCATTGAACCGTTCGAGACCGATGACGAGTTGTACCTGATGGAGTACCACCACCGCGAGGAGCTCGTGCCGCTGCTGCACTGCGACTGGGAGGGCGACGCCGCGGGATTCGCCGAGAACGATTGGGCGCGTGACGAACCCGACCGGCATCTCGTGCAGTACCTGCGGCGGCTCGGCGACGGCCAGATCCTCTACAACACGCTCGGACATTGCCGTAGTCACTGGGACATGGTGCCCCTCGCCGATTACTACCCGTCGACTGAGCGGTGCTCGTGGGAGAAGCCGCAGTACCACGAGTTGTTGCGTCGCGGTCTGCGCTGGGCACTCGGCGCCGACGCCTGACATTTGCGGCCGCTTGGCTGCGCCGAATACGACAGTGCCCGCCGGACACCCGGCGGGCACTCGTCGTTCTATGACGTTGTTGTCGCCGGCGGCGACCCGATGTCAGGCGGGTGTCACTTCGACGTCGAGGCTGACCAAGCCGCGCAGCATGAAGCTGGGGTGGTAGCGGTACTCGTTCGAGTCGCAGAGGCGGAACGACGCAAGGCCGCGCGCCAGCTCTTCGGCCGCGACCTTTCCCTCGAGGCGTGAGAGAGCAGCGCCGAGGCAGAAGTGCACACCCTTGCCGAATGCCAAGTGGCTAGTGAGGTTGTCGCGATCGGGCGAGAACGTGTCGGGGTCGGGGAAGACGTTGGGGTCTCGGTTGGCAGCGGCGTACATCACTACCGCTCGGTCACCGGGGCACAACGAGGTGCCGGCCACATCAGCATCGGCCTTCACCACGCGGAACATGCCCTGCGTTGGGGTGGACAGCCGCAGGGTCTCTTCGAACACGGCTTTGGCGCGGCTCGGGTCCTCTCGCAGACGGTCCCACTCGGTTGGATTCTCTCCGAGTAGACGCATCATCTCAGTGAGTGCCTTCGTCGTGGTTTCGTTACCGGCGACAAGCAACTGCTGGATGATGCTCAACATCTCGGGCATGGTGAGCGGACGGTCGTCGATCTCCTCACCGTCGTCACCGACCTCATCGGCGTCGATACGCGCGTTCAACAGGTTGGTGAGGATGTCGCCTTGCGGGTTCTCGCGGCGCAGTTCGAGCTGTTCGGCGAAGTACTTCTGGAATTGAATCACCTCGCGCTCGGCCTCGAGGCGTTCTTCGATGGTGATGTTGGTGCCGATACCGGCAATCGATGCGTCACTCCACCTCTTGAAGTCGGCGAGGCGGTCATCGGGAACGTTCAGTGCTTTGGCGATCACGGTGACCGGCAGGGGCACGGCGAACGTCTCAACGAACTCCACTTTGCCGTCCTTCTCCATCGCCGCAATCACATCGGCGACGAGTCCGCGGGTGATCTCGCGAATCGTCGGTTCGAGATCGGCAATCACTTTGGGGGTGAACGCCTTGGTGACGAGACGACGGAAACGAGTGTGATCCGGCGGGTCGACGGTCAGCATCGTGCCGATCTTGTCGTAGCCGCCTTCTGCCTCGTACAGCTCCTTCATACGGGCTGCGAGTTCGGGATGGAAGTTGGCACCGGCCGTGTCAAAACGGTTGGAGAATGTGGCCACATCACGGACGATCTCGGTGACATCGTCGTAGCGGGTGACCAGGTGGAGCGTTCCACCTGGTATCTCCGCTGGGTACACCGGTGCATCTTGCTGCATCTTCGCGTAATAGGCGTGTGGACATTGCTGAATGGCAGGGTCGAACAGCCCGAATTCTGAGAGATCGGCGGTGTCGGTCATCGTGTGCTCCTCGTGATGTGGTTTTCAGCGCCCGTTCAACCGCTCCACCACCGGGGCGAAAGCGGCCATATTGCGGGAGGCGACATTGATGTAACTGATGCCGTATTCGTCACGGCGTTGCTCGAGGGTGTCGCAGATTTCGTCGACGGACCCCACGAGCGTGTGCATGTGGGCAGCGAGGACCTCGGGCG
>RFST01000250.1 GCA_009923855.1 Actinomycetota bacterium | reverse complement strand
CCGATCGCATCACCGTGGCCGACGGCGTTGACCTCGACGTGACAGTCGCCGGCGACCGCGGCGCCCCCACCGTGATCTTGCTGCACGGGTTCCCTGAGTCCGCCTATTCATGGCGACATCAGATTCCTGCTCTCGCCGACGCCGGATGGCGAGTGATCTCCCCCGACCAACGCGGATATGCCCACTCCACACAACCCGAGGGTGTGGCCGCGTATCGCGCCGATCACCTCTGTGATGACGCCATCGCCCTTCTCGACTACGACGGAGCAGATCAGGCGGTCATCATCGGCCATGACTGGGGCGCAATCGTCACGTGGCACATCGCCCAGCGTCACCCCGATCGCTGCCGGGGAATCATCGCCGCATCAGTGCCCTACACGCCATGGCCGGACACACCGACCACCGTCTTGCGGCACCAGCACGGCGACGACTTCTTCTACATCAACTATTTCCAAGAACCCGATGTGCCAGAAGCCGAACTCGACGCTGACCCCGAACGATTCCTACGGGCCATCATCCATGTGGCGTCGGGCGAGGGCATGGCCACCTTGGCGGGCGGCTCCCTGCCCGCTGCCGGAACCGGGTGCACGGAATACTTCGAACACATCGCCGGTGGACGACCGCTCGACCTACCCCCATGGCTCAGCCCAGCTGATCTCGCGGTGTACACCGAACAATTCACCCACAGCGGGTTCGGGCCGGCCATCAACTGGTACCGCAACCTCGATGCGAATCACGAGCTGTTCTCGCCAATCGGTGAATCGACGATCACCATGCCCACCGGATTCATTGCCGGTGCTGTCGATCCGGTCATTCTGACGCGGCCCGGATATGTGGAACAGATGAACGAACGTCTGCCTCAACATCGCGGCAACATCTTGATGCCCGGAATCGGGCATTGGGTTCAACAAGAGGACCCTGCCGGGTTCAATCAGGCGATGTTCGACCTGCTGGCGACGATGTAACCCCGTCTCGTTGCGCTGCACGCTGCGCAGCAATGCGGTATGCCTGACGTTCGAATGGGTTGCGCAGGTACGCCGCCGTATCAACGCCGCGCACCAGTGCCGACCATCCGCCACGACCACCCGAGGCCACCCAGCACACGCCCGCACGAACCGTGCCCCACAACATCCACGAGAGGTACAGCACCGGGTACGCCGGACCCCACCAACGAGCCTGCACCACATGGACCCGTTCGTGATCCCATACCAACGCGTGCCGCGACTGCACCGACATGTCGCCAGCACCAGATACCACGTTGCCGAGGGTGATCGCATAGCCACCGCGCACGACGAGCCCTCGCCGGTAGATGTGCATCGTCGACCCGCGGCTCGCCGTTGCGTCGAACCCCGGTGACCGACCCATCACCGCCGTCGCCGCGGCCACACCATGGGCCACTTCGGCCGCGGCGGTCATCACCAGCGCCCACGTCGAATCAACGATGAGAGCGACTAACCCACGCGAACAGGTGATGTCGTAGACACCGCGCACAGCGGAGACGACCGCGTTGACCGCTGCCACACCCACCATGGCAACCACCACCGGGCGCGGCGCGTTGATGGCCTGAGCTGATGCAGCCGCCGCCACCACTGCGATCGCGGTCGTCAGCAGTACTGCGACACTGCGCGGCACCGGATCAGCGTTCGCGCAACTTCGCGAGCAGACGCAGCAGTTCGAGGTACAGCCATACGACGGTCACCAGCAGACCGAATGCCGCGAACCATTCGAAATGCTTCGGCAGACGCATCTCGACCCCACGCTCGATGAAATCGAAGTCGAGGGCGAGGTTCATCGCCGCCAGACCGGCGACGAACACCGAGAACAAAATGCCGAAACCGCTTGGGCTGGACAGGAACGACACCGAAGCACCGAACAGCGAGATCACAAAGCTCACCAAGTACAACGCCATGACACCGAGCGTCGCCATCACCACGATGCGCCGGAAACGGTCGGTCACCTTGATGACCTGTGACCGGTACAGCAGGAGCATCACGCCGAAGACCGCCACGGTGGCACCCGCTGCCTGCACGACGATGCCGTCGTAGAAGGTCTCGAACATGCGCGACACCGACCCGACGAAGAAAC
>RFST01000249.1 GCA_009923855.1 Actinomycetota bacterium | reverse complement strand
TGCGGGAGGCCTCCCGCATCGGCATCGTCGTTGGCTGGTTGGTTGCTGGGGCGGGCGTGCTGGCGTCGCTCCGTGGCTTCTCGTCACCGATGATCATCGTTGCCGGAGTGTTTATCGCGATGAGTGCGCGGGTCGAGGTTGCGACCGCTGATTTGAGAGCGGAGGTCAGCGACGTCCGCCTAGTTGAGTTGATGTGGTGGGGCATCGCGGAGGCGCGGCCGGATACCACGGTCGCTCAGATGCGTGCTCAGCGCTCCCGTCTTGGTGCGGCGGAGATTGTGGCCATCAGCGATGTGCCCGGTTCCCATGTGGGATTCGTTGTCGAACATGACCTTGACCGTGTCCCGGTCGCGGAAGCGGACGACGTCCTACTCGCCGACATCATGACCGGATGGGACTCGGTGGTGGTGGCGCGGCCCGAGGACCTGTTGGTGTCGGTGCTGGATCGAATAGACCTGAACCGTCCCCTCATTGTTGTGCCATGCGGTGCGACGGTGTCTGCGGTGGTTCCACCATCGCGCCTGCGCGCCAGTCTCGGGATGTAGCGCGAGGCCTCAGGCATCAAGAACCGCGTCGGCGCGGTTGGTGACCGGTGGCTTATCGCTCCATGGGAAGTTGATCCACAGGTCGGTGCGTCGCCAGACGTAATCGCATTGGACGACGGAGTGTGACTTCTCATAGATGACCGCTGTACGCACCTCACCGACCTTGCCAGCACAGAATTCCTGCACGCTTTTCAGTGTGTGGCCAGTGTCGGCGACGTCATCGACGATCAGGATCTTCGCATCGGCAAGATCAACAAAATCGGGAGCGGGCGGAAGGATGCGGGGCACCTCGAGGCGTTCGTCGACACCGGTGTAGAACTCGACATTCATCGTGTAGGTGTTCTTGACGGCGAGGGCGTACCCCATCGCTCCGCCGATGAGGAGGCCACCACGTGCGATCGAGAGGATCATCGACGGGTCGTAGCCATCGTCGGCCACCATGGTGGCGAGTTCGCGGGATGCGACCCCAAATAGTTCCCAGGTGAGGATCTCGCGCTCGTCGCTCATGAGCCCCAACTTAGTCGGCCATGGTGTGCGACAGAGATTCTCCTCGTGCCGCTCGCACGATGTCCATTGGTCGGACAGGGATATGGGGCAGGTCAACTGGGCCCGGCCTGACTTGAGAGATGGCATCGCGGATGGCGGCGATGACAGCAGGGGTGACCGAAATGCAGGGTGGTTCACCAACCCCCTTCGCTCCCAGTGGGGCTTGGGGGTCTGGTTCTTCGATCAACGCAATCTCCACCGGCGGCATGTCGGCAATGGTGGGCAGGAGATAGTCGGTGAACGATGCGTTCATGATGCGGCCACCGTCCATGATGATTTCTTCGTAGACGGCCAGGCCGAGGCCTTGGGCGATGCCACCTTCAATTTGCCCGATGACCGATAAAGGGTTCAATGCACGTCCGACGTCCTGCGCTGTTGCGATCTGGACCACTTTCACCAAGCCGAGTTCCACATCGACGTCGACTACTGCCCGATGGGCCGCAAAGGCGAATGCAGTGTGACAGTCCCCGCGCCCGTGCTGATCGAGTGGCACGGTCGGGCGGTGGTGATACTCCACCGTTTCGTCGAACAACTTGTCGCGCACGATGTCCAAAACCGGCATCCGTCGTCCGTCACCGAGGTGCACCACATCGGTGTCGTCCACGGTGTACTCGACTGACGTGCCCCCCATGAGCGTCGCTGCGGTCTCGAGAATCCGTTCGCGAACCTTTCGGCACGCCGCGTCGACCGCGCCGCCACTCATCCATGTCTGGCGTGATGCTGACGTCGAGCCCGCAGATCCCACCCCGGTGTCGATCGTGTCAATATCGACCCCATCGAGACCGAGCACTGTTCGTGCAATTTGAGGGGCGATGGTGACGAAACCCTGGCCGACTTCAGCGGTGGCAAATTTCAGTGTGACCTTGCCGTTGTCGACGATGCAACGGGCGGTGGAGTAGTCGTCGAATCCCTCGGAGTACATCAGGTTCTTGATCGATACGCCGTAACCGATACCGCGGACCACATCGGTTGCATCGGTGGTGAGCCCAGCACCGCCGGGCAGGCCGTAGGGATGGTCTGCC
>RFST01000248.1 GCA_009923855.1 Actinomycetota bacterium | reverse complement strand
ACACCCGATGCCCGTCGACGTGCCGGCCGCGGAGTGGGAAAACCTCGAGTACATGGACTGGAAGAGCGGTGGCGACACCAACTTTGCGCCTCTCGCATCCGCCGACGGTCAACTCGACTGCCGTGGTTTCTGGGACAAGGGCAAGACCGACAAGGACGCGCTGTGGACATCGAATGCTGATGTGGCCCCCACGCTGCGCGACTACGTCACGGCAGTGGGAGCGAACTTCGGACGGGTTCGAATCATCAAGCTCGAACCTCAAGACCGCGAGACCGCCATCCGGTCGATCCATCGTGACGACAACAACCGCTTCAACCCGGATGACGAGGGTTGGGTGGTGCGCACTTGGGTGGAACTCACCGACAATCCCGACAGCTACATGCTGTTGATGGACAACGACGCCGACGGCCTGCCCGACCCGGCGACCGAGCAGCGCATTCCACTTGGCCGTGGTGCCCGCTTCGTGGTCGATACCCAGCGGCTCTGGCATGTGGTGGTGCACCCCGGCACCGCACCTCGCTACGCCTTGATCACCTCGTTCGAGTCGTCACCGACTCTCGATGCGTGGATCGAGCGCGAGCGTCGTGTTCCGGTCGGCTGAACCTCGGCGCCGTCGTTGCGCCAACGCGTGATCAGACGGTTGCGTGCTCGCCGCGGTGACCAACAGCGAGATCACAGATGTCGTCCATGATCGCCACCAGGTCGTAGTCCTTCGGGGTGTACACCGCGGCCACCCCCGCAGCGAGCAGCACGGGCTGATCCTCATCGGGGATGATGCCGCCGACCACGACCGGGGCGCCCACACCGACCGCGCGCAACTCCTCGACGAGGCGGGGCAGCAACTGCAGATGGGAGCCCGACAGGATCGACACGCCGATGACATCGGGGTCTTCGTCGCGCGCGGCCGCCACGATCTGATCGATTGTCGAACGGATACCCGCGTAGACCACTTCCATGCCGGCATCGCGCGCCGCAACAGCGATCTGTTCGGCACCGTTCGAATGGCCATCGAGGCCGGGCTTGGCCACGAGGAGACGTGGAGGACCATCGGGCAGGGTGCGCACCCGGTCGGCCACCGCGGATAGTCCCGCAGAATCTGCCCGGGCGGCCGCCACACCGGTGGGGGCGCGATATTCACCGAACACCGCGCGCAACGTGGCACCCCACTCACCGGTTGTGCCACCGGCACGAGCGAGGGCGATGGATGGTTCCATGATGTTGTGACCATCGAGGGCTGCATCGCGGAGCGCGGTGAGTGCGGCCTGCACCGCGTCCTCGTCGCGGGCGGCACGCCATTCGTGCACCTCGGCGATCGTGCGTGCCTCCAACTCGGGGTCCACGCGCTGGATCGCTCCCTCGCCGCCCAGGGGTGACGGCTCGGATTCGGTGAAACGGTTCACACCAACCACCGTCTGGTCACCGCTGGCGATGCGTCGAGTGCGTTCTGCCATCGACGACACCAGGCGTGACTTCAGCGTGTCGATTGCGGCGAACGCACCGCCGAGGGACAGCACATCGTCGAGTTCGGCGGTGGCATCCGACATCAAGTCGCTGGTCAATCCCTCCATCACATGTGACCCGGTGAAGATGTCGGCGTACTCCAACAGGTCGGTCTCGTAGGCCAACACCTGTTGCATGCGCAGCGACCATTGCTGATCCCATGGGGTGGGCAGACCGAGCGCTTCGTTCCATGCCGGCAACTGCACCGAACGCGCACGCGCGTCACGTGACATCGTCACCGCCAACATTTCCAAGATGATCCGCTGCACGTTGTTCTCGGGTTGCGATTCGGTGAGACCAAGCGAATTCACCTGGACGCCATAACGGAACCGCAGCGCGCGTTCGTCGGTGACGCCGTAACGCTCCCGGCCGATGCGTTCCCACATTGCGGTCATCGCCCGCAACTTGGCGATCTCTTCCACGAAGCGGATACCGGCGTTCACGAAGAACGAGATGGACCCGAACACCCGTGAGAATTCATCAGCGGGCACCCGGCCCGAGTCGCGCACTGCATCGAGCACGTCGATGGCTGTGGCCATCGCATAGGCGATCTCCTGCACCGGCGTCGCTCCGGCCTCTTGAAGGTGATACGAGCACACGTTCATCGGGTTCCACGACGGTGCGTTCAC
>RFST01000247.1 GCA_009923855.1 Actinomycetota bacterium | reverse complement strand
CGACGTCATCGTGGCACCGGTGTCATCGGTGTGGTCGGGTCGAGCCGTCGACGCGTGCACATGGGCCACGAGTGCGCTCAGAACGTCGGGATCGGTATCGGGGTGCACGCCGTGTCCCAGGTTGAACACATGCCCGGCATGCCCGGCGTTGTCGGCCAGTACCCGGTCGGCGCCGGCGATCGCGGTGTCAACACCGGCCATGACCAGTGCCGGATCGAGATTGCCCTGCACGACGAGATCTGGGCCCAGTCGTTCACGGGCCACGCGAATTGGTGTGCGCCAATCGAGACCCATCACGCTCGGCCCAGCATCATGCATGGCTCCGAGTAGATGATCGCAACCGATTCCGAAATGGATGCCTGGGGCATCGGGATGCGCCGTCGCCAGGCGGTCGAAAACAGAGGTGCTGTACGGCAGGACAAAGTGACGGTAATCGGCTTCGGAGAGCGAACCGGCCCAGGAATCGAACAGCTGGAACGCGGCGGCACCGTGCGCGAGCTGCATGCTGATGAAGCTCACCGCCATATCGGAGAGGCGGGTCATCACCTCGTGCCACAGCGCCGGTTCGGCGTGCATCATGGCTTTGGTGTGCCGATAGTCGCGGCTTGGTCGTCCCTCGATGAGGTAGCTCGCCACGGTGAAGGGTGCACCGGCAAAGGCGAGGACGGGCGTCTGTGGGCCCAGTTCGGCCACGACCAGATCGACGGTGGAGGCGACATGGGTGATGTCGTCAGGTGTCAGCGGGCGTAGCCGCCGCAGGTCGTCGTGCGATCGCAGTGGATGTTCAGCAACTGGTCCGGTGCCCGGCGCGACATCGATTCCGAACCCGACGGCATGCACCGGTACCACGATGTCGCTGTACAACACGGCAGCGTCGACTCCGTGGCGTCGCACCGGCTGGAGGGTGATCTCTGCTGCCAATTCGGGTTGAGCGATGGCGTCGAGTATCGATCCCTCACCCCGTACAGCGCGATACTCGGGCAGGCTGCGGCCTGCCTGGCGCATGAACCACACCGGGGTGTGCGGCGCGGGTCGGCCATGTGCCGCAAGCAGGAACGGCGATGGGAGAGATTCGGCCATGGGGTGCCGACGCTATCGGCCGGTAGGATCGACGGACCCCTGAGGGGCCGTCGTCGCTCGCTCATCACTTTCACCAACCGCTCGCCGGATGTCTTCCCAACACCCCGACCTCCCAGCCGAACAGGCCTATGTCGATCACGCGTACCAGTGTTTAGAGGTGTCGCGGGCTGCGGCGTGGCGTATGCGCGACATGCACGAGGCGGATCTAGGTGGCACCTTTCAGGCGCGTTTCGAACGTAATGCTGTCGACGAGGCGTTGGTGCGCCGGCTGGTCGAACTCGACCTTGGTAATGCGGCACTGGTTTTCGGACGGATCGACACCGCCGATGCCGACGGTGAACCAAACGAGGCGTTTCATATCGGACGTTTGGCCGTTGCCGACGATGAACGCGAACCTGTGGTCATCGACTGGCGAGCGCCCGTGGCCGAACCCTTCTATCGCGCCACCGGTCGTGACCCGATGGGGTTGGTGCGACGGCGGCATTTCTCTGTCGAGGGGCGTACCGTTCTCGGACTTGAAGATGAATTGTTCGGAGAGGGCCACATCGGTCTTGGCGGTGACGGCACACTGACCATTGCCGCTGGTGACAGCACCATTCGCGGGCATTCCACACTGATGGCCGCGCTCGAGCGGGGCCGTACCGGTGCCCTCGGCGACATCGTCGCCACCATTCAGGCCGAACAAGACGAGATCATTCGTGCTCCGCAGGCTGGTGTCTTGGTGGTTCAGGGCGGCCCCGGCACGGGCAAGACCGTCGTTGCGCTGCATCGGGCGGCCTATCTGCTGTACACCCACCGGTTCCCCCTTGAGGATCAAGGGGTGCTCGTCGTCGGGCCAAACCGGGTGTTCCTGCGCTACATCGAGCAGGTTCTGCCATCGCTTGGTGAGTCAGGTATCGACCAGGTGGTGCTGGCCGACCTTGTGCCCGAAGTGCGGGTCTCGGGGCGTGATCGACGCGAGGTCGCCGAAGTGAAGGGCCGGCTGGCGATGTCGGCACTCATCGACCGTGCCATTCGTGACCGCGAGCGTCCGCTACGTGCCGACCTCGT
>RFST01000246.1 GCA_009923855.1 Actinomycetota bacterium | reverse complement strand
CGTCGGTGGTGGTGTTGGCAACCGTTGGATTGTTGGGGTCGATGCCTGCGGCGTAGATGCTGCCGGCATCAGCGGCAATGCCATAGCCGCTGTAGCTGTCGCCGTTGCCGTAGGAGTAGGTGAAGTAGTAGAGGATATTGCTGCCACCGTCTTCTGGTGCCTTGAACATGGCCTCGACCTGCTTGACGGCCGAGTAGAGATCCATGCGGCGGTAATCCTTGAAGGATGCGGTGACGTTGGTGTCCTCGTCATCGCCATCAAAGATGGTTTTGGCGGTGCGCTCGAGGATGCTGGCCACTTCCCGTGGACTGAGCAGCCGCGCCCCGAAGGTGAGGGCCGCATCCTGAAGGAGTGCGACGGCACCGGCGACCATGGGAGAGGCCATGGAGGTGCCGCCTTTGTTTTCCACCTTGTTGCCGGGAACGGTGGAGGGGATGAAGGCACCCGGCGCAAAGAGCATGCCGTCGTAGGTGCTCAGGCGCTGGGAGAAGGAGGCGATGCGATCGGCACCGGTGGTGATGTCAACGGAGCCGCCACCCCATTGGACATTGCGCACGGAGCCGTCCTTCCAGACGGCGCCAACGGCCAGGGAACTGGCGATGGCGGGGATGGCGATGTTTTCGCGGAGGGCGTCGTCGGTGTGATTGGCGAAGTAGTCGTTGCCAGCGGCGGAGACGACGGCGACACCGAGATTTTCGAGTTCGCTGATCAGACCGCGGAAGAGATCGAAGGAAGGGTCGTTGCCGCCATCGGGACGCTTGGTGTAGTAGTCGGCACCAAGCGACATGTTGACGGCAACGATGTTGTATTCGCTGCGGTTTTCTTTGACCCAGTTGAGGGCTTCCAGGATGTCGCTGTCGTAGAGGGTCTGATCGCCAACGCGCAGACCGATCAGGCCAACACCTGGTGCGACGCCGATGGCGGGATCGGAGGAGCCGATGGTGCCGGCGACGTGGGTGCCGTGACCGACGTTGTCGATGAAATCAGCGGGGTTGGTGGAGAGCAGCTGCCGGGTTGCACCGTCGCCGTTGTTGACGAAGTCGATATAGCCAACGAAGTTGTCTTTGAGGCGCTCGTGGCTGCCATCGACACCGGAATCAAGAACGGCAATGGTGAAGTTCTTGTAGGACTCGGTGCTCTGGCCGATGAGGATGGGTGCTTTGCCGTCAATGGCGCTGTATTTGGGGTCGTTGCGCAGCTCGGTGAGACCAATCAGGTCAAAGGCTGGGTTGTTGACAACGGGTCGCGGCGGGGGAGCGTCGTCGTTGGCGATGATGGCGCTGACGCTGCCACCAGAGAGCAGGGCGGTGCCACCTGAGACGGATTGATTAGAGAGGGCGACGGTGAAGAGTTCGTCGACCTCAAAGAGGGCGTCTTGCTTGACCTTGACGGTGATGGTTTCGCTGGTGTCACCAGCCGCAAAGCTGACGGTGCCGGAAGGGAGAACACCGCCATCAAAGTCAGCGGCGAGGGCCTTGCCGGCAGGAGTGGTGGCGAAGTCGGAGACGGACCAATCGACGGAGCCGGCTTTGGTGGTGTCGCCGGAGCGTGTGATGGTGAAGGAGAAGGAGGTGGTGCCATCAACAGCGGTGCCTTCCAGGACCACCGGTGCGCTGCTGCTGATGGCGTAGGCGGTGGCGGTGGCGACGCTGAGGGAGCGCGAGGCAGCGGTGTTGGTGTTGCCGGCGGTATCGGCGACAGCATCAGCGGCCACGCTGATCACGGCCGTCTCGATCACACCGTCGGTGGGTGTGAAGGTTGCGGTGAAGAGGGTGGGGTCGCTGGAATCCTGCTGGAGGTTTGAAATGGAGCCGCCGGTGACGGTGATGTCGGCTGTGGTGAAGGAGCCGTCGCGGAGAGTCTCAGAGAACTGGAAAGAAACCGTGGCGACCTCGCCGGTGATCACCTTGCCGGTGCTGGTGGTGATGGTGAGAGAAGGCATGGTGGTGTCGATGGGAGCGTCTGGTTCGGTGACCGTGATGCTCACGGTTTCAGTGGTGGTGCCACCGGCGTCATCGGTGACGGTGACGATGAAGGCGTCGGTGCCGGTGAAATCGGTGTTGGGTGTGTAACTCCAGGCGCCGCTGGCCTTGTCGATGACGGCTATGCCATTGGTGGGGGCGTCGGCTGATGCGATGGAGAAGACATCACCGTCGGAGAC
>RFST01000245.1 GCA_009923855.1 Actinomycetota bacterium | reverse complement strand
ATGGAGCATCACGCCAACATCGTGCCGTGGCAGATGCTGGCCGCCGAACGTGGCATCGAGATCCGCTGGATTCCGCTCACTGCCGACGGTGAACTCGACCTCACGTCGCTGCCCGCGTTGCTCGACGGAGCGAAGGTTCTGTCGTTCACGGCGATGAGCAACGTGCTCGGGACCATCACCCCGGTCGCCCACCTGTGCCGCACCGCTCACGACGCCGGCGCGCTGGCCATCGTCGACGCCTGCCAGTACGTGCCACACAACCCCACCGATGTGCAGGCCTGGGACGCCGACTTCGTCACGTTCAGCAGCCACAAGATGGTCGGTCCCACCGGGATCGGTGTGGTGTGGGGTCGCGAAGAACTGCTCGACGCCATGCCCCCGTTCTTGGGCGGCGGCAACATGATCTCCGATGTCCGTCTCGAGGGTTTCACGTGCGCCGAACTGCCGGCCAAATTCGAAGCCGGAACACCTCCGATTGTCGAGGCCGTCGGCCTTGGTGCTGCCGTCGACTACCTCGCCAACATCGGTATGGCCAACGTTCGGGCTCACGAGCGGTCGCTGACCGACTACGCCCTCACCACACTCACCGAGCGGTACGGCGACGACATCACCATTCACGGGCCGCGTAACACCGAAGTGCGCGGTGGTGTGTTGAGTTTCGCCTTCCGCGACATCCATCCCCACGACGTGAGCCAGGTGCTCGACGAAAAGAACGTGTGCGTGCGGGCCGGACACCACTGCGCGAAGCCGCTCATGCGCCTCCTCGGCGTGACAGCCACGTCACGGGCAAGCGTGTATCTGTACAACGACGAATCCGACATCGACGCGCTGGCCGACGCCCTCGACGGTGCGAGCGACATCTTCGGGCTGTAGAACTCAGGAAAGCGAGAGACGGAGAACCACATGCCGGGCTTGGAAGACCTCTACCGAGAGATCATTCTCGACCACTACCGCACACCGCGTAACCGCGGTGAACTGCCCACGCCCCCGGCCTCTCGCGCCGACGGACACAACCCGTTGTGCGGCGACGAGATCACCGTGTTCGTTCAGGTGGACGATGGTGTGGTGACCGATGTGAAGGTGTCGGGACAGGGTTGCAGCATCTCGCAGAGTTCGGCGTCGATGATGACCCAGGCGGTGAAGGGAAAGTCGCTCGACGAAGTTCGCGCCTTGGTGCGTCGGTTCAAGGGAATGATGTCGATCGAATCCGACGACGATTCGCCGATGCCCGAGGTGTCACTCGGCGACCTCGAGGCGTTGCAGGGCGTGGTGAAGTTTCCGGTGCGCATCAAGTGCGCCACGCTCGCCTGGAACACCCTGGTCGAAGCGGTCGAAAACGCCTGACTTCCTGCCCCACAGTTTGTGACAGAGTAGGTGTCACTAGCAAGGAGGGCCATGAAGATCACGTTGCTCGGCACCGGAAGCCCGATTCCCGACCCCATGCGGGCCGGTCCGTGCACCCTCGTACAAGCCGGTGGCGAGAACGTGATGGTCGACTGCGGTCGCGGTGCACTCATGCGGCTCATGGCGGCCGGCGTGTTCCCCGGCATGGTGAACACCTGCCTCGTCACCCACCTGCACAGTGATCATATCCATGACATCGCGGAACTGTCGGGGCATCGCTGGTGGGGCCGCCAGCAGCGCCTGTCCGTTTACGGGCCGAAGGGGCTGTCGGAATACGTGGGCCACATGAATGACATGCTGACCATCGAGGCAGATATCCGCGCAGCGGGGACGCCTGAACAGCTTGTCACCGATCGCCATGGCTACCTGGCCAATGCCACCGAAATCGAGGATGGCATCGTGTTCAGCAACCAAGACATCACCGTTGAAGCCTTCACAGTCCCGCACGGCGAGATCAGGCCGGCCTTCGGTTATCGCGTCACCACGGCTGACAAGACCATCGTGATATCCGGCGACACCACCTATAGCGAAGCACTGGCAGAAAAGGCCCGTGGCGCAGACATTCTCATACACGAGGTATACAGCGGCGACCAGTTGAGCAGGCAGTCCGAATTCTGGCAGGACTACCACGGCCACTCCCATACCAGCGGCGAACAGATAGCCGCCGTCGCGAATATTGCGAAACCGGATCTTGTCGTGCTTTACCACATCCTGTTCTTCAACGCTTCCCCTGAGGACATCGTCGGGGAAGTGAAAAGGACCTATGATGGTGACG
>RFST01000244.1 GCA_009923855.1 Actinomycetota bacterium | reverse complement strand
GACCGCCGTTGTCATCTCGCAGCACTGGGGCCTCCTCGATGCCGATGACCGGCGACCGATCGCTGCCGAGCAGTGGGAGGAACTACTCCCCGTTCTCATCGATGACCTTCGGACGCGGGGTATCGAGCCGATTCTGTTCATGGACTCCCCTGACCCGCCCGAATCGGTACCGGGATGCCTCTCACGCAACCCCACCACAGCGCTCGCCTGCGCTGCCACCAGCGCAGGCACGACCGAACGCGCCGTTCGCGCCACACAACTCGACCTTGCCGACCGCTTCGACATCGCCGTGGTCGACCCGCACCGCTGGTTATGCACCGACGTCGACACCGCCGCGGTGCGCTGCCCCGCCATCGTTGGCGACATGCTCGTGTATCGCGATGGGCACCATCTCAGCGCGACCGCTGCCCGATGGCTCGGCGACCTTGTCGACGATGTTCTGGCACGGTCGATGTCACGCCTCGATTGACAGCGGGATTCTCACTCGGCGATGAAGTCGCCAACCACCGCTGATGTCCGTGCGAGCGACGACGCCAAACGATCCCGCAACCACGGTGCCGTGGTTTCATCGGCAAGGCCCGCAGCAACATCGCGAATCACCCGGCCGTTTGTCTTGTCCACCCATGTCGGGTGGAATGTCGGACGCGACACCACCACACCGTCGGGCTCCACGGTGAACGACACCGCCAGCACCCCCGCGTCCTGAGAGGCAGCCGGCCACTCGTCAGTGGTGGGGTGAAAGCTCAACACATTGCTGAGCCCGAACGCGACCCAGGTGCCATCAACTTCTTCGATCGGTTGCACCACGTGGGCATGGTGCCCAACGATGAGATCGACCACATCCGCGGCAATGATCTCGCGAGCCCACCGCCGTTGCTCACCGGTGACGGCATGAACTTTCTCGGCCCCCCAATGCAACGAGACGATCACCACCTCGGCCCCCATCGCTCGCGCAGTGCGCGCATCGGCGATGATCCGCTCCGGCTCGATGAGCGCAGAGCGCCACTGCTGGTCCTCCGGGGGCTGTAGCCCGTTGTAGCTCCACGTGTACGACAGGTGGCTCACCGCAACCCGATCGCCGTCCGCGGTTGCGACATCAAGCAGACGAGGTTCGATCTCGGCGGGCACTCGCGCCATGCCGGACTGGGTGATCCCCACGGCATCGAACTCGGCAAGAGTGACATCGATCCCCTCGACACCCTGATCCAAGGTGTGATTGCTCGCCGTCGAACAGTGGTCGTATCCCGCATCGGCAAGGTCGCCGATGATCTCGGCGGGAGCGCCATAGAAGGGGTGCGTGCTGGGTTCACGCCCCGGCAATCGCAACGGCACCTCCAGGTGACACACAGCGAAATCTGCCGCTGACACGAGGGGGCGGATCTCGTCGAACATCGGGGTGAAGTCGTAGCCCTCCGGGTCACCGTTGCTGGCAGCGTTGCGTTGGGCCTGAGTCCAAATGTGCGAATGCACGAGTACGTCACCGGTGAACACCGCCGTCAGCGTGCGTGGCGGAGGCAGCGTGGTCGTGGTGGCCGTGGTCGATGTGGTCGCGTCGGTGGATGTTGTCGCTCCGGTCACAGTGGACGTCGTCGCTGCCGCAGTTGACGCGGTTGCCGGCATCGTCGTGACGGTGGATGGCACCGCGTCACCGAGGGTGGTGGTGCCACTGCCAGAACCCGTCCGCGCCGCCGATGAGTCCGCTGCGGCGCACCCTGCGGCGATCACCACCGCCAACACCCACAACAGTGATGTTCTTTGGCGCCACACCATGACCACGCTACGACCATGACGCCGGTGCCGACGCCACCTTCACGATCAGCAAGACTCGCAGCACAGCAACGGGCGCGCACACGAGGGGGATGCGATGACCGACAACAACATGCGCGTGAGCCGCAACCACTCACAACGCACAGCACCGCGTCGATGCAGGAGCGACGACAGATGACATCGCATGCAGACCCACGCCGCGGCGAGGAGATCACGGTGGCGTGGCTGGACCGGATTCTCGGTCCAGGCGTGGCTGACATCGACTGCTCCCCCATCGGGACCGGACAGGTCGGCAGCAACATCCGGGTGATGATCACGGCGGCCCCCGGCGCCGATCACCTGCCGGCGAGCGTCATCGTGAAATTGCCGTCGCCGGAACCGGAGACGCAGCTGGTCCGGCCCTGCAGGCGGTCG
>RFST01000243.1 GCA_009923855.1 Actinomycetota bacterium | reverse complement strand
CGTCGGTGGCAAACTCGGCCACCCGCGGGTCGATCACCACCGACAGCGGCACATCAACCGCAGCATCGAGTTCGGCGATCGCTTCAAGTGCGTGACGGGTGGCTGCCAGAGTCGACGAATCATCGAATGATGTGGGGGTGGGCACCACTGCCACCACGCTCACACCGAGTGGTGCGCGCTCATCCACTCGCGAGTCGGCGATGTCGACCGCCGTCACATGACCGGCCAGACGATCAGCGCCGCGGTACACCCCGATGCTCACCGCGTACAGGCCACCAGCCGGCACCTCGAGGCCGATCGGGTCGCGGGCACGAGCCACACCGCGATGTCGCAACGGCAGGTCGACCACAAGGCTTCGTTCGCCGGTGGTCTCATCGAAACGACCGAGGTCGGCGAGCCGCCGCGTAGTCACATCCACCGGGTCGCCAAGGGCACCACCGAGCGCACGGCCGATATCGAGGCGGCTGGTGTATGGCCCGTGCAGCGCAATACGCACCGAGGCCTCATCGTCGGCCATGCCGTCATCGGTTGGTTCACCGGTGAGGTCGTCCGGCAGCGATGTTGTGGCCGTCGTCGGGTCAGCATCGTCGAGTGGCGCCACCGTGGTCGTCGTAGTCGAGGTGGTGGTGGTTGTGGGGCCGACCTCGGCTATCTCGCCCACAATCGAATATTCGAGCGACAAGCGGCTATCGGCGAAGAACACCTGATCGTCCAACACCAGATCGATGTCGTCGGCACCCACCGGTGCACCCCCGACGCTGATCACCGCAATCGCACCGACCACGGTGGAAGCCGCCAATGACAACGCGGCTTTCACATGCCACCTCGTGCGGGGTCCAACTCCAACACCCACAACCGGTCGCCGGTATCGACAAAACCGATATCTATGTACAACGCCATCGCACGATGGTTGCTCGCCCCGGTATTCACCAACACCGATGTGCATCGCTGACGTTGGCACCAGCGTCCGGCGGCCATCACCAACCGACGGCCGTGGCCTCGGCGCGTGCAGTCGGGGTGCACCGCAAGACGCTGCAGGTAGCCGACATCATCAGCAACTCCGCACACGGCGTAGCCACCGAGACCCGTAGGTGCCGCGTTGTCGGTGACCGCACCCGCCCACGAGGTCCGCGTCGCCCGACGTGCATGGGCGATGGCATCGGCGTCAAAGCCCCACAGCGGCCCGAACGCCGCCACATCCACCACGGCCGCGCGGCGATGATGACGTCGTGGCAGATGTCGGATGCCGCGCACCTTGGTCGAGTCGAACACGGAGATATCGGCACGCAGCAGTACCAACTCGTCGATCACATCGAATCCCGCCGCCATCGCCACCGCTGCGCCACCGGCGTTGAGTGCGCCGGTGCGCACCAGACGTGCCCCGTGGCGTTGCACACGAGCGACCGCGTCACGGAAACGACCAGGGTCGATGCCGCGTGAATGATCAACTGCCGACACCGTGGCCACACTGGGGTCGTTCGGCCAGGCACCGGTGAGCACACCAGCACCCCGAGTCGCCGACGCCGCACTCGGATGGGCGGCATGCGCCGAGCGCACCACGTTGTGGCGATCATCTGACGTTGCCGTCTCCCAGTTTCCCGCCGCGTCCGACACCGCCGCTGACGGTAGCCGCCGCGATGACAACCATGCGCTCGCGCACCCCCACCGATCGACGGGGCGCCAGTAGGGTGGGCACGTCATGATTCCGGATCGTTTCGCCCCGGTGCTCGACGAACTCGCCCCCGTGGCGGCGCGGTTCGCTGAGGCCGGACACCAACTGCATCTCGTCGGTGGAACCGTCCGCGATCTCCTCATGGGGCGCGGCGACCCCGCCGGTGATCCAGCCCACGTCGACTTCGATCTGTCGACCGATGCCCGTCCCGACGACATCCGAGCGGTGCTCGCCGGGACGGCCGACGCCGTCTGGGACCAAGGCGAACGCTTTGGCACCGTTGGCGCACGGATCGCCGGCCGGCAATACGAGATCACGACGTATCGGTCCGAGGCGTACACCGACGACAGTCGCAAACCACATGTGGCGTTCTGCGATGACGTGACCGTCGACCTGTCGCGGCGCGACTTCACGGTGAACGCGATGGCCCTCGAGCTCACCGGTGACACACCCCAACTCGTCGACCCCTATGACGGCGCGATCGACCTCGCCCGCGGTGTGCTGCGCACTCCG
>RFST01000242.1 GCA_009923855.1 Actinomycetota bacterium | reverse complement strand
CGTCGTTGTCGCCGCTGGGGCCGGTGTTCCATGCCGGCACGCTGGCCGGCAATCCATTGGCAACTGCGGCAGGTCTTGCAGTGCTGAATCTTCTCGATGACGTGGTGTACAACGAACTCGAACGGCGTGCGGCCCGCTTGGCCGACCTTCTGACCGATGCGTGCGCCACCGTCGGGCTCAACATGTCGTTCCCACGGGTCGGGACACTGGTCGGGGTGTTCTGCGGCTCTGGCCCCTCACCGATTGATTTCGACTCGGCGCGCACTACCGATGAGGCGATGTACGCACAGTTCTTCCACGCGATGCTGGCCGAGGGTGTGGCGATGGCCCCTGGTGCCTACGAGGCCTTATTCGTCGGGCTTGGTCATGATGATGCGGTGCTTGACGACGTGGCCGAACGTGCCGCACGTGCCGCTGCTGCTGTTGCGGCAGCGGGCTAACGTCGCGACGTGATCCGTGTTGATGGCCTGACGAAGAGGTTTGGCCGCTCAGTCGCGGTGGACAATCTGTCGTTCAGTGCTGCTCCCGGGCGCGTCACCGGATTTCTCGGGCCGAACGGGTCGGGGAAGTCGACCACCATGCGGTGCATGATCGGCCTTGATCGCGCCGACGCAGGCCAGGTCACCTTCGACGGGTCGCCCTATCACGATCTGTCGCAACCAATAACCCATGTCGGGGTCTTACTCGACGCGGGATACGTGCATCCGGCGCGCCGCGCAGTAGACCATCTACGCGCGGTGGCGGTGGCCGGAGGGGTGGCGCGCAGCCGGGTAGACGACGTACTCGAGATGGTCGGTCTGGTGTCGGTGGGGCGGTCGCGTGTGCGTCGCTACTCGCTCGGTATGCGTCAACGACTCGGCCTTGCCGCGGCCCTACTCGGCGACCCTGCGGTGGTCATCCTCGATGAGCCGGCGAACGGCCTCGACCCAGAAGGCATCAGGTGGATTCGCGACATGTTGCGTCATCTGGCATCACATGGCCGGACCGTGCTCGTCAGCTCTCATCAACTCGGTGAGATCTCGCTGATGGCCGATGATCTTGTCGTGATCGGTCGTGGCCGGCTCATCGATGAATGTCCGGTGGGTGAGTTCATTCGGCGGCACACCACCACACGGGTGCGGGTTCGCAGCCCACACGTTGGTGAGATTGTTCGTCAAGTGCGTGCCAGGGGCGCCGGTGCCGACATCGTCGGCGATCCCGCGTTCAGCGATACGGCGGTGATTACCGGCCTGGCGATTGTGGATGTTGGTGAGATCGCTGCCGAATTCGGAGCCGTATTGCATGAGCTCACCGAGGTGACCGACAGTCTCGAGGACGCGTTCTTGTCCGTCACCGGTGAGGCCGCAGAATTCCGGAGCGGATCGTGATGGGCGCTGTGCTGGCAGCGGAGTGGATCAAGGCCCACACCATTCGCGTGCATCGTGTTCTCGTCGGTGTGGCATTCGCTTTTCCTGTGCTGGTCGCAGTGCTCGTGGCGGTGTTCACTCCCGAACCGCGAGTCGTATTTGGTAGCGAGGTCATCGACCTCATCTCGGGTACATCGGTGGTGTCGCTGCTGCTCTTGGCATGTCTGTGGGCCATCAACCTGACCGCTGAATACGCCCACGGCACTATTCGCGTGACCTATGCCGCGGTGCCGTCGCGTTGGCGGGTGGTGGCTGCGAAGGCCGCGATTGGGTCACTAGTGACGGCCGCTGTGATCGCCGTCACCTTCTGGGTCGCGTGGTGGGTCTCGACTGCGGTGCTGTCGTCGCGTGGATCGTCAGCGTCGCTGGACCAGGTGCGCGACATCTGGGCCACATTCGCTGCACTTATCGCGTTATCGGTCGTGGTGTCGTTGTTCGCGTTGGGGCTCGGCCTCATCATTCGCAACTCGCCCGCCACGGTGGTGGTCACATTGTTGTGGCCGCTACTGATCGAGAACCTTGTGTCGCTGGCATTCACTCTGGCCGGCGTTGACGAGGCACAACGCTGGATGCCATATCAGGCCGGTATCACTGCCGTCGTCGACGATGGTGGGGGCGACATCCTTGGTCGACCATGGGGTCCGCTGTACTTCGCAGCGGTGGCAGCCGTGTTGGTTGGCGTGGGGATGGTTCTCGAGAACCGTCGCGACGCCTGAGGCGCGAGTGTGGCCGCCGCGCCGGTCTAGTGTCGACGGCATGCGTGCAACCCTCGATAACGGCACTC
>RFST01000241.1 GCA_009923855.1 Actinomycetota bacterium | reverse complement strand
GGCGATTGTCGATGGTCTGTGGCGTACGCCAGTTGGCGAGACGTTCTCCTTCGCCGGTGAGCATTGGTCGTTGCAGGACTCCCCCGCGCTGCCCAAGCCCGTGCAAGACGGCGGTGTGCCGATCATCATCGGTGGTCGCGGCGCGAAGCGCACGCCGGCGCTCACCGCGAAGTACGCAGCTGAGTTCAACATGCCGTTCTGCGAGATCGAGCAATTCAGTGCCCAGACCGCCAATGTGCGTCGGGCGTGCGAATCGGTGGGTCGTGATCCTTCGTCGCTCATCTATTCGGTTGCGCTCGTGGTGTGTGTGGGTGGCGATGAGGCCGAGTACGTCCGGCGTGCCGCAGCGATTGGTCGTGAGCCCGATGAGTTGCGGGCCAATGGTGTGGCCGGCACACCTGATGAGGTGCGCGCCACGTTGGCGCGCTGGCGTGCCGCCGGTGCCGAACGGATCTATCTCCAGATGCTTGATCTGTCGGATCTCGATCATCTCGACCTGGTGGCCGACATCATCAGCAGTTAGCCCCGCGCGACGACGAACCAACTGCTGCCCGGAATTCCTCAAGGGTTGGCTCAGGGGTCGCGACGTTCGCGCAGCAGTACTTCTTGGGCCACGGTGGCCACGTGCTCGCCGTCGGCGCTGTACACGTGACCAACGGCGAGGCCGCGGCCCGACACCAGGTGGTGGGTGGTGAAGTCGTGGAGGTGCCAGCGGTCGGCACGCATCGGCCGGTGGAACCACACGGTGTGGTCCAAGCTCACGCCGAAGATGCGTTCGGGGTTCATGTCGGTGTGGCTGCGCACCGTGGCCCGCACGGTGTCGTGCGGCAAATCGTCTGAGGTAAACGCCAGCCAGCACTGATGCGGATAATCATCGCCATCATCGGGAAGGTCGTCGTTCACTTTGATCCATGCCGCCATACGACCGGTGCCGACATGGGGTTGGCCGGCGAGCGCGTCGTCAGGAATGAAGCACCGATCAAATCGGTCACTGAACGAGTCCTGCACGAGGCTGTCGGGGGATGGCACCTCGGGCATGGTGACGGTTTGCACCGCGGCGGCATCTTCGGGGCGTTGAAATGAACATTCGGCGTTCAGAATTGCCCCAACCGCCTGCCGGGCGACAACACGTCGCGTGATGAATGAACGACCGTTGCGAATGCGATCGACCTCGTAACGCACCGGTTCGGTGTGGTCACCCCGTCGTATGAAATAGGCACGAATCGAATGGGGAGTGAATCCAACATCGGTGGTGTGCGCTGCAGCGCGTAGTGCTTGGGCCACCACCTGTCCGCCGTACAGCCCGCCCCACGGGTACCGGGGGCCGGTGCCGACGAAGCAATCGTTGCCGTGGGGGGTCAGTTCAAACATCAGGTGTCGCTCTCCGTGGGCGCATCGCTGGCGCGGGTCGGCGCACATCACTGCCCGCGCCGAGGTTAGTGGCGCTCATCGCGCACCGATTGATGTCACACCCGAATGTCAATCCTCACCGTGCCGGGTGATGCGCTGTTGTGGTGATCGCCGCACCCAGGACACCCAGATGATGAGTGACTGCTCCACGGGTTGTGGTCAACGGCGGCCCTGCCAACGGCCATTCAACCGTATTTCTGTCTCACGAGCGATGAGGTCTTTCACCGCGACTATCTCTCGCTCTTTAGCGATTACAGCAGTTCCGAGAACCGACTCTGTCCGTGAGACCGCTGACGGGCGGGAGCCGAACTGACCGCCCACGTAGACAAATGGCTGATGTTTGTTCAGACATTTGACAAAGAATGAACCCTGTTAGTTGTTACAAGAAACTCGATGTCATACGATGCATAATATGGCAACAAAAACAAGCTCAATGAGCGACGAACCGGCGATGATCTCGCCAGCGCCGAAGAGGCCTTCGTGAAGGTGGCCAAGACCTACAGCGAGCGTCGCCACATCTCCTACGCCACGTGGCGCGAAGTTGGTGTGGAAGCTGCCGTGCTGAAGCGCGCCGGCGTTCCCCGCTCCATCTGACTCATATCGCGCACTGCGCGCGATCTTTTCCCATGAATGCCCGCGGTATACACCGCGGGCATTCTCATGTGCGGGCACGTCCGCTCTCCGTCACAACGCCACCCCAGAGCACCCAGCCACACTGGACACATCTCTATTCGTCGCCTACCGCACACCATGTCGCGTCGCTGCACCGCAGACGCCGCGTTGATGTCACCGG
>RFST01000025.1 GCA_009923855.1 Actinomycetota bacterium | reverse complement strand
ACGGGCCCGCATGCCCGATGGTGCCCCCGCTGTTCGCGGCCGGCATCTCACTGCGGTCACCGACAAGCAGATCCGCGAGTTGGGCATTGGGTCGACGCCACAACACCCCGAGCGTGATCTTCGCGCGGCTGGCGCCGTGTTCGAATCGGCCACCGCACGTCGCGATGTGCTCGCCAACCATTGGGTGGTGGACGGACGCTTCGTCACGGGCCAGAACCAGAACGCGGGGCCAATGGTGGCACGGGAGTTGATGACCCTTGCCGCGCAGCCAGAGAGGACTGCACCGGCATGACACCTGGATACGGCGCGATCGATCGTGACTATGCGCGTCAGCTCGCGACCACTCATGCTCAAGATGACGGACCGATTTGGATGGTCAACTTGATGCGATATCGAGAACGCGCGCGCTACGACGACGGCAGCGATGCCGGACGCAGCGGCCGTGAGGCCGACGATGCGTACGCCCCGTTCGAGATTCTTTCCGACATCGGTGCCGAGATCACTTTCGTCGCCGACGTCGAGGTGCAGGCCCTCGGTACCGGTCCCGCATGGGACCGCATCGCCGTTGTCCGCTACCCGACACGGCGCTCCTTCATCGAGATGCAGTCGCGCCCAGACTTCACGCAGCGCCATACCCATAAAGAGGCCGGCATGGCGTCCACAATCGTGATGGGGTGCACACCGTTCACCATGCCTGACATGCCCGACGGCATCGCGGCCACCGACTGGGAGTCGGTCCCGCATCCTCCATCACACGACGATGGCCCGATGATGGTCATTCATGTGCTGTCATTCCATGACCCCGATGGAGCGCACTCCACACCAGACCATATGTCGGCCTACCAGCAGGTCGCAGCAGAGTCTGCGGCCGCCCACGGCATCCGTATCGCTGGCTGGTATGTGGTCGAAGGCACCGTCGTCGGCGACGGGCGCATCTGGCATCAGGTGCGCTTCAACGAGTTTCCGTCACGACGCGCCTTTCTTGCGGTGGTCAACGACCCGCGCCGGCGTGAGGCCCAGTCCACGCACCGCGAGGTGGCCATTGCCGACACCTACACCCTCATGACCCGCGCCACCCGTGATGTGCGTTCGCCCGGGGAGCATCTCCTGCCATGACAACACCCGCTCATGACCACCCGTCGAATACCGATGGTCGACGTGCGCGACGCGCCAGAGGTCAGGCCGCGGTCATCGATGCCATGTTCGACCTCATCATCGACGGCCACTCACCTCCGCGCATCGAAGAGGTTGCTGCGCGCTCAGGGCTGTCGCAGGCCTCGATTTATCGCTACTTCGGCAGCCTCGACGAACTTCAACGCCACACCCTGGAGCATTTCGCTGAACGGTATGCAGACCTTCTGAGCCCGCCACCGGCGGCTGAGTCCACCACCGGCCGCATCACTGCGCACATCACGCACCGCCTGCACCTGTTGTCGTCGGTGGGCGCAGTGATGTGGCTTGGCCGAGTGCGCGCATTCGAACAGCCCCGCATCGCAGCTGGCGTGCGCGACCTCCGGCGCCGACTCCGCGACCATACGGTTGCCCATTTCGCCGCCGATCTGATCGAGGTCGACAACGCCGATGTCGTGATCGATGCCATCGAGTCGACGACATCACTGGAGAGTTGGACGACCTTGTGCACAGTGCACGATCGCGATGTCGACGCAGTGCGAGCCGTGTGGACCCTGACCTTGAGCCGCCTTCTCGACGTTGACAACCACGCTGACGACCCGATGATGAGGAGCACCGATGCGCCGACCTGAGCACTTTGAGCGCAAGCGCCCACGCACGGTCGCCGATGCGACTCCCCACTGGGACGACCCGCCCACACCATCGGCGGGATCGCCAAATGTCGTGGTGATCCTCCTCGACGACACCGGCTTCGCCCAGTTGGGATGTTTCGGGTCCGATATCGACACTCCCAACATCGACGCGCTCGCCGCCACCGGACTGCGCTTCACCGACTTTCACGTCACGCCGCTGTGCTCCCCCACCCGCGCGGCGCTGCTCACTGGGCGCGCCAATCACGCCGTCGGCATGCGCTTCGTCTCCAACATCCGTACGGGGTTCCCCAACCAACTCGGCCATATCTCGAACCATGCAACGACGATGGCCGAAGTGTTGGGAGCGGCCGGCTACGCCACCTTCTGTGGCACCTCGCACCGATGGAGCAGTGTTCCGCCGCAGGCCCATTCGACCAGTGGCCACTCGCACGCGGTTTCGATCGCTTCTACGGATTCCTCGACGGCGAAACCGACCAGTTCCACCCCGACCTCGTGGCTGACAACCATATGGTGACCCCACCTGGTGGGCCCGACGACGGCTACCACCTGTCGGCTGACCTCGTCGACCGGGCACTCGGAATGATCACCGACTCGGTATCGATCCGGCCGGACCGACCGTTCTTTTTGTATCTGCCCTTCGGCGCAACCCATGCACCTCATCAGGCTCCCCCAGAGTATGTGGAGAAGTACCGGGGCCATTTCGATGACGGCTGGGATGTCACCCGGCAGCGATGGTTCGAGCGGCAGGTGGCGATGGGCATCGTGCCAGAACACACACAGCTTGCTCCGCACAACCCCGGGGTGCGCCCCTGGGATGAACTCGATGATGTGGAGCAACGCCTTGCCGCGCGTCTGCAGGAGGCCTTCGCCGGCTTCTTGGATCACACCGACACCCAGATCGGACGTCTCGTCGCCGGCCTGCGACGACTCGGTCGTCTCGACAACACCGTGATCATGTTGCTGGCCGACAACGGTGCCTCCCAAGAGGGCGGGCCATATGGCGTGATGCACGAGATGAAGTTCTTCAACGGAATTCTCGAAACCCCGGATCAAGCCATCGAGCGTATTGACGACATCGGCGGCCCGCTCAGCCACACCAACTACCCATGGGGATGGGCTCAGTGCGGGAACACCCCATTCCGCTGGTACAAGCAGAACACTCACGAGGGCGGGGTGCACGTTCCGTTGGTGGTGCACTGGCCAGCAGGTATCGCTGCCGAGCACCACGGTGCGCTGCGCCATGGTTTCGTGCACGCCAGCGACATCGCACCCACGATCTACGACATCGTCGGTGTCACGAGCCCCGATACGTATCACGGCATCGCCCAACTCCCCGTGACTGGGCATCGATTCACACAGATGCTGAACGACGCCGATGCACCGAGTGGGAACCGCGTGCAGTACTTCGAAAATGCCGGCTCACGAGCGCTGATCGCCGATGGGTGGAAGGCGGTGTGTCGACATACCGAGGGTGACGACTTCGACACTGAAACGTGGGAGCTCTACGACCTCGGTGCCGACCCGTCCGAATGCAACGACCTTGCCGCGAAGGATCCCGACCGGCTCTCCGAGTTGATCGCACAGTGGTGGGAACAAGCCGAGCGCCACGGGGTGCTGCCACTCGACGACCGGCATCCACTGCGTCTGTTTGGTGCCCGTTTCCGTGATGGGTCGCCCCACCGGGAGAACCGTCGCTACGTGTACCACGTGCCCATGTCGCCAATTCCGGCGCAGGCGACAGCTCCTATCGGGGGACGCAATTTCGACCTCATCGCCGACATCACCACCGACCTGGACACCGACGGGGTGCTCTACGCCACCGGCACCGCCAATGCCGGAATCTCGATCTTCGTCCAGGGGCACCGGGTCGTGGTGGACTACAACGCCTTCTTTGATCACACCGTGCTCACGTCCACCGTTGAGTTGTCACCGGGGCGCCACGAGGTGACTGTGCGGTTCCGACGTGGTGCCGAACGCAGCGCCGAGGTGGAGATCCTGGTCGACGGCGAACCCGCTGGATCAGCTCATATTCCGTTCTATATGAGCACCATCTCGTCGGTGGGGTCGAGCACCGGATGCGATGTCGGCAGCGCCGTCTCCGACCGCTACACCGCACCGTTTGCGTTCACCGGCGACCTGCACTCACTAGTCATTCAATTGGCGGCCCGCCGCTCGGCTGATGCCGATGCCGCAGCGGCACGCGCCGAGATGGGCCGCCAGTGACCACCTCGGTCATCACCCTCGGCACCGGCTCGCCAATCCCGCATCCGGATCGCGCAGGCCCGGCCACTTTGGTATCGAGCGACGGGCAGCATCTGCTGTTCGACTGCGGACGGGGCGTGGTGATGCGACTCGCCGCGGCCGGGGTTGGCCCGGCCCAACTGCATGCGGTGTGGCTGACGCATCTGCATTCGGACCACATCTGCGACCTCGGTGATGTGATCACCACACGATGGATCACGACGTTCACGCCGACGCCGCTCGACATTGTTGGGCCACCCGGTACAGCAGCCCATGTGGATGCCGTGCTGGCATCGCTGTCCGCCGACATCGGGTACCGCATCGCCCATCACGATGATCTTGATGATCCGCCCATGGTTCGTGTGCATGAGATCGACCCCGGTGAGGTGCACGCGGGTGTGCCCGATGGCTGGTCGGTGCGGGCCGCCGCGACCGATCACCGCCCCGTGATACCGACCCTTGGCTACCGCGTGGCAACCGGCACCGCCACGGTGGCCATCTGTGGTGACACGGTGCCATGCGAGGGGCTCGACGAGATATGTGCCGCGGCCGATGCGATGGTGATCACTGCAATTCGTGACGATGTGGTCCGCTCGATCGGGCTGCCCCGCCTTGATGACATCTGCGGCTACCACTCATCTCTCGATGCCGCTGCGCGCACTGCTGCTGCCGCAGGGGTGGCCACCTTGATCATCACCCATCACGTCCCCGCACCCGGCCCGGGTGATGCCGACGTGATCACCTCCCGTATCGCTGACCACTACGGCGGTGCGGTGGTGGTGGCCAACGACCTTGACCGAATCGACATCTGATACCCGCTACTGAGGAGGCCTCATGGACACCGTACGCACACCCGATGATCGTTTCGTCGGGCTACCCGACTACGACTTCGAACCGCATTATGTCGATATCGACGACACCGAGGGCGGGAGCCTTCGCGCCCACTACATCGACGAGGGCGACCCCGCCGACCCGATCGTGGTCCTCATGCACGGCGAACCGTCGTGGTGTTATCTCTACCGCAATGTGGTGGGCCCCCTCGTCGATGCCGGTTGCCGTGTCATCGCTCCGGACCTGGTGGGTTTCGGGCGGAGCGACAAGCCCACTCAACAGAGCGACCACACCTACGCCCGTCATGTGAACTGGATGACGCAGGTTCTCATCGACCATCTCAATGTCAACGATGCTGTGATGTTCGGCCAGGACTGGGGTGGGCTGATTGGACTGCGGGTCGTGGTCGCTGCTCCTGAACGCTTCGCCGCGCTCGTCATGGCCAACACGGGCCTGCCGACGGGTCATGGTCGATTGAGTGATGCGTTCCTGCAGTGGCAGACCTTTGCGCGCGAGACGGCCTCATTCCCGGTGGGAGCCATCATCAACGGCGGGTGCACGAGCGACCTGCCCGCCGAGGTCATTGCGGCCTATGACGCGCCCTTTCCCGACGATGCCTACACCGCCGGGGCACGGGTGCTGCCCTCTCTCGTGCCCTCCAGCCCTGACGACCCCGCCAGCGCCGACAACATCGCAGCCTGGGAAGTTCTCGAGCGCTTCGAGCGTCCTGTCGCGACCGCGTTCAGCGACGCTGATCCAATCACTGCCGGCGGTGACGCGCCCTTCCGCTCACGCATTCCCGGGGCTGCGCAGGCGCCACACATCACCATCGCCGGTGGTGGGCATTTCTTGCAGGAGGACCGCCCTAGCGAAGTTGCGGCAGCCATCTTGCAGGTTGTGTCACGCTGACGGCACCGCTGCGGCGGCCACGTTCGTCGGCACCAGCCGATCAGTCGGCCGAGGGATTAGTCATCGACAGTGACGGATCACGGCTCCATTCCATGAGGCTGCCGTCGTAGACCTGCACCGATGGATGATCAAACAAGGCAAGCGCGAACGCCACCACGGTGGCGGCAATAGCGCCACCGCAGTAGGTAATCACCTGCTCGCGGTCGAATAGGCCGGCATCGGCGAGGTGTCGGTGGATGGTTGCTGCGCCATGGAACGCGGCAGTTGGGCCGGCGAACAGTTGTGTGGAGGGAAGGTTCACCGCGCCGGTGATGTGTCCACGTCGTGGGCCATATCCGGGGTCGATGCCCGCAAAGTTGTCGGCGCTCAACGCGTCGATGACACAGGATGTCTGCGCGGTGAGTGCGTGGGTCACATCGGCCGCGTCAGCTCGTGCTGTCAGTCCGTCGGCGGTGATCTCAATATCCCCCATCGGTGTGGCCGGCAGCGGACCTGACGCCACCGGGTGCCCCTCGGCCAGCCAGCGCTCCATACCGCCGTGCAGAATCGCGACGTTCACACCCATGTGATGCAATGTCCACCATGCCCGCGTGCACCACATCGTGCCCTCGTCGATACCAGGTCGTGGTGTGCGCCCGACGAGTACCACACGGTCACCGGTGCACACCCCTGCGGCGCGCATGGCACCACGCACCTGATCGACACTGGGCCACATCCACGGCAGCGTGGCGTCGGTGGCCGACAACGCACCGTGACCCGATCCGACGTCGAAGAACACCGAGTTCGGCACCCGTTCGATTTCAACACACCGCTCCAGCGCCGTGTTGTGCAGATCGGCGGTGAGCCGAGTGGAGACGTCGAGAATCCGCACGTTCGGGTCATCGAGGTGTTCCACCAGCCACGCCGGATCAACCAAGTACTCGGGTCGGGCGAATTCCATTCGGTCCTCCTCGGGTCGCCACACGCCAACACAGATGTGATGAGTCGGTGTCCTCCCGACAGTACCGAGCGGCGGGGCGGTGGCCGCTGTCGGCCACCACGCCACCCGCTCATCATGCCCGCGGGCATGAGAGGCGACGCCGGGAATCGAACCCGGGTAAACGGATTTGCAGTCCGGTGCCTCAGCCACTCGGCCACGTCGCCAGGTATTGGACTCTATCGGGTGCCTTGCCCGGTGGCCCCTCGGCGGCGATGATGGGATGGTGCGTCCCTTTGTCGTTGCCGCGGTCATCACTGCCGCGCTCCCCTGGGTTGTGTCCTGCGCGGCCGACGACGCCACGTTCGTGCCCCTCGACCCATGCGAGCGCCGTGTTGCCGATGCTGCCGATGCCATCGAGCCAGACGATCAGGTGGCTCTCATGGACGAAGCGATCTTCTTGTGCGACGACCTCACCGGCATTGTGACCGCGGTCGCCGAACACCCCGGATTGCTCGGGGTGGACACGGTGACGTTCCTCGGTCGTCGATGTGCCCGCACAGAGCAGGCCGCCGTGGCGACATCACCGGTGTGTACCGACCCGCTTGTGCGAGCGGCCACCACCGGACCAGCCGATGACGGTGAGGGCCCCGTTGGCTATCTCGGACTTGCCCTCGATGACACCGAAGTACTGATCGTTCCCGATGCGGATACCCCGTTCATCGACGGGCGCCCACAGGCGATCTCCGCGATTGTGGATCTCGCCGTCATCGAGGGATGTGCGGCGCTACTGACCGAACGCGACCGGTGGAGTGCCCGTGTCAGCGACGACGACGCCGGGCAAGAGGCATCGGTGTATGCACGTCACGCGAACGACCTGGCCACCTACCTCGGTTGTGGGTGAGCGTCACCGATGACGATCGCCACGACCTCGTCGGCGATCACCGCTGGGTGACGATCATCAGTATCCACTTGGGGGTAGGCCGCATACACCGGGGCACGTTCATCGAGGAGTGCGGTGATGATGGCCAATGGGTCGCCACCAGCGAGGAGCGGTCGCCGCTCACCAGCGCGCGGGCCACCCACCCGGCGATAGATCACCTCGGCGGATGCGGTCAGCGCAACAACGTGACCGGTGCTCGACAACGCGTCGGCCGCCACCGGATCGGTCATCAATCCACCGCCGGTTGAAATCACCAGGGCCTGGAGCGCACCGAGTTCGACCGCGATCTCACGTTCGATGGCCCGAAAACGTTCCTCGCCGCCATCGGCGAAGATGTCGCGGATCGGTCCGTACCGTTCCTCAATGACCCGATCGGTGTCGACGAACGCGTAGCGCAGTCGGGCGGCGACGAGTCGACCAACGGTCGACTTGCCGGTTGCCATGAACCCGGTGAGCACGACGTTGCGTCCGTCGGCGGCGGCACGGGTTGTCATAGGGCAAGGTTAGGAGCGCAGGCACCCCATCGGGTGGCGCCGCTCACGTCACAGCGGCCAGAAAGGCCCGGAGTGCCGCCACGACGTCGTCGGGCCGTTGGGCGTGCACATCGTGGTGGGCGCCATCGCACACCACCGTGTGCACCGGAGCCGCGGCCACATCGGCCATGTCGGCCACCGCACCCCGTTTGTCACCCATGCGCTCATCGTCGTCACCCGCGAGAATCATCAGCATCGGCGCGTGCACACGGGATGCGGCATCGACCGGGTCATGGTCATACAGCCCGCGCAGCACCGTCATATGACGATCAAACGTCAACCACGGCGCGATCGTGCCGTCGTCACGTACCTCAAAGTTGGCCATGGTGCCGGCGCGGCCTTCATCAGGCCAGTCCGATGCGAACTGTTCGAGCCGAGCCTGCATCTCGTGGGCAGGGATTCCCACGAGATGAGGTGGTGCAAGAGCAGCCGCGCAGTCGTCCCACGATGCGAATTGGCGCCGGAGGTTGATGAACCCTCCGTCGACAGCGACAACAGCGCTGACCCGACCGGGATGACGAGCGGCTGCTTCAACGACCACATTCCCACCCCACGATTGCCCAACGAGCACGGCCTGTGACCACCCGAGTGCATCGAGTACACGTGCGATGTCGTCAGCAACCGTTGCCATGTCGTAGCCGGTGTCGGGCCGTGCTGAGCGTCCATGCCCCCGCTGGTCGATCGCCACCACATGGTGACCAGCGGCCGCTAGCCGACGGCCGACGCCGTCCCACATCCGCGCATTCGATGCCAGCCCATGCACGGCCAACACCGGCGGCTCGGTGGCATTGTCAGGCATGTGGTCACGGGCGTTGAGCACCAGGCCGTCGCCGAGGTCGATACTGCGGGGCTCACCTGGCCCTGCGGTATCGACCTGATCGGTCACAACTCGACGGTGCGGCCACCGTCGGCACCGGACATGTGCGCAGCTTCGAGGACCGCCACCACATCACGGCTCTGTTCGGGCCGCACCGCCAGATCTTCGCCCATCAGCAAGTGATCAGCGAGATTGCGGTGGAAACCCCAGCCCGGGTGCGGCGCGGGCGGCAATGTGGACCGCACGAGCCCGTATCCGCTTTCGTACCGCGCCATCTCCAACTCCACCGGTGCTTCCGCATGATGGTGTTCACCACGCAGGTACCCGCGGCCGGGTTCCATGCGGTCGGCCGACAGCGGCCGGTAGTGACCTTCGACGGTGGCCTCGGTGCCCTGCACGTGAAACTTCGGGCGACGGATTCCTGCGAGATCGCTTTGCCGGAAGGTGGCCTCACGACCGTCGGCCCACACCATGTGGACGCCGAGCTGGTCAACATTGGTCGTGTCGTGCCACACCCGGGTATGGGTCACGCACGACACCCGCGCCGGTGCGGCACCGTAGAGCTGGCAGATCCAGTCGATGTGATGGGAGCCCCAGTCGTACACCGCCCCGCCCGACACGCTTTCTTCGGAGTGCCATGCGCGGCACGGGTGATCGAAACCACCAACGAACGTTTCGATGTTGAAGACCTCGCCCAGATGTCCGCCGGCGACGAGGCGTTGCAGCGCCAGGTAATCGGTGTCCCAGCGTCGGCTCTGGTGCACGCTGAGCACGCGGTCGGCGGCCGCCGCGCGAGCGATCAGATCATCGGCGTCTGCGACATGCAGACACATCGGCTTCTCCACGATGACGTGGCGACCTGCGTCAAGACACTTACGCGCCAGATCGGCGTGCAACACGGGCGGGGTGGCGATGATGACCACCTCGACGTCGTCGTCGGCGAGCACATAGTCGACATCGCCGTACACGGTGAGGTCGTCAAAGTCACCCTGAGCAGCCGCGAGACGATCTGGTGAGGTGTCAACGGCTGCGGCGAGGCGCAATCCATCGGTCTCGGTGCATGCGAGACCGTGGAGGTATCCCATTCCACCGAAGGGCCCATATCCCACCACGGCCACGCCATAGGGCGTCGCGCGCATGTCGTGGCGCGCGTGGAGCAAGCGGTCGACATACCGGCCGAGCGTGGGGTGTGACCACAGCACATCTGCATCGTGAAGGCCAACCACGACCAGGCGGACCCCATCTATCTCGCGGACCGCAATCGTGGGCGTGTGAGAAAAGCGCACCGATGTTGTGGCGGCAACAGTTGCCGCATCACCGACTCGCAGCAGGTCGAGCGCGCCACGTACGGGAACCTCGGTATCGAGGCGCGCCGCCTCGTCACGGTCGGCGAGGGTGACAAACCATTCGGTATCGGGCAGTGCTGCTTCGCGACCTACACCGCAGAATTCGGCGAGTTCCCCGGTGGGACCGCCGAGAATTAGCACCGGGCGCGCATCGTCGAGTGCAGCGCGTACCGCTGCTACGTCGGCCCTCTCTGCATGCATCACGCAGATGCGCTCGTCGGACCGGGTTGTATTCATCACCATGATTCCACCGTAACCGGCACCGTGGTTGAACGCGAGCGCCAGGTGCTGCGCGCGTGAACACGGGTTCTGTTGAGAACAGGCCGTAGGGTCGTCATGTGACCGGAATCGACGGGTCCCCCGCCGTCGGTTCGTCGATCGATGATCGACTGGACCGCCGCGTACTTGGCACGGTGTTGTCGTGCGTTCTCGTGTTCTCTTCGTCGATGACCATCGTGTCGGCATCTCTGCCAACGATTGCCGACGACCTGAACTCCACTGAGGCGGTGCTGTCGTGGGCGGTGACCGGTTTGTTTCTCGTGATGAGCGTGACCACACCGGTGATGGGTCGCCTCGGTGACGGCCGCGGACACCGGCGCATCTTCTTGATGGGCACAGTGATTTTGGGTGTCGGCACGCTTGCCTGCGCCCTTGCGCCTACCGCGCACCTGTTCGTGGCCGCGCGCATGGTGGTAGGCCTCGGCATTTCTGCGGCGATGCCAAACGGGTTGGCGATCATCATCGCTGCGCATGCAGATCAACGCCGGGCCGAAGCGCTGGGCTGGTTCCAGATGGTGATGACCGGCGCACCGGTTGTAGCGCTCATCATTGGCGGGCCACTCATCGAAGCCTTCGGGTGGCGATCGGTCTTCGCGGTTCTCTTCCCGCTGTCAATCATCGGCTTTTCGCTAGCCATACGCACCATTCCCCGCGACCCGCCGGACCAGACACCGGTGGCCATTGACGTTCCTGGTGCTCTCGCGCTCGGTGCGGCCACCCTTGGTTTCTTGCTGTGCCTGCAATTTGGAGGTTCCGGCGGCTTTGGACGGCCATTGCCAATCGCGATGGCCGCGCTGTGCGTGGGTGGCCTGCGGGTATTTGTGATGGTGGAACGCCGTGCCGACACTCCCCTACTGCGACTCGACTACTTCGGTCGACGCAACTTCGTCGGCCCGTTGATCAATCATCCCCTCGGACAGTTCGCCTACATGGGGGGCTTTTTGATGGCGCCGCTGATGCTCGACGAGTTGTTCGGCTACTCGGTGGGCATCGTTGCCGTGGTGTTGCTGTTCCGGCCCGCCGCATTTTCGTTGTCGTCACCGCTTGGCGGGCGTTGGTCGGCGCGGGTTGGTGAACGCACCATGTTGGCCGCCGGCACAGCGCTAATGGCGGCGTCGATGGTGACGTGGATCATCGCTGCCCTGCAGGTGTCACTCACGCTGGTCATCATTGGCTTGACGTTGTCTGGTCTTGGCATGGGCGTGTCGTCGCCGTCGTTTCAGACCGCCATCACCGGAGCGGTCGATGCGCGCGATCTCGGCATTGCCAGCGGTATGGGCACCACCATGGTCAACATCGGGATCTTGAGCGGCATCCAGGCCAGCTTCGTGATCCTCGGTGACGGCCGCGCGCCCGGCGACTTCGCCCGCACCTTTGTGGTCGGAGCCGTTGTGGCCGCCCTTGGCGGCATCGGCGCGCTGATGATGGATCGACGCTGAACAGGTCGAACCACACTCCGACACCGCGAGCCGGAGCACGGGCTGCGACACTCGACGAATGATCCGCCTGCGCCAGGTCGCACTTGTGGCATCGGAACTCGACTCGGTCGTCGAGGCGCTCTGTAACGAACTCGGTCTTCGCGTCTGCTTTCGCGATCCCGGCGTTGGTGAATTCGGCCTGGTGAATGCCCTGATGGTGATCGGCGATCAGTTTCTGGAAGTTGTCGCACCCGCAACCGAGGGCACTACTGCGGGGCGCCTGCTGGAACGCCGTGGCGGCGATGGCGGCTACATGGTGCTGTTCGAGGTGGACGATCTCGATGCCCGGATGGCAACAGTGACCGCTGCGGGTGTGCGCACGGTGTGGTCGGCCGATCTGCCCACAATCCGTGGCCGCCACCTCCACCCGCGCGATGTCGGCGGCGCGATCGTGTCATTGGACGAGCCATCCCCGACTGGCTCGTGGACATGGGGCGGCCCCGACTGGAGAGCACACGTCGATACCTCCGTGGTGTCGGCCATCGCCGGTGTGTCCGTCGCCGCGGTCGATCCCGCTGCAATGCACTCACGGTGGCGTGAACTGGGCATTGATCAGTCGGTGTGTTTCACCACTGCCGGGTCACGCGGCGACGGGGTGGACGGCATCGATCTCGTCGCCAGCGACCGTTCCCGAGCCGGTGAGACGATGGCGATTGGTGGGGTGGAGATCCGACTGGTGTGAACGTGCCCTGTGGTGGCATCACCGGCGGGTGATGCATAACCCGAATGACGTCACACGTCGGCCCGCCATGTCGAGACGCATTTGTGGGCCGTCGTCGTAGGGGAATGTGCCGATACGCCGTTCCATCGGATGGTGGTTGCTGACCCGCCAGTTCGCTGTGACCTCATGCCCCGCCGCCCGCAGTCGTCGAACGAGTCGCCGTAGGTCCCGCGCACGGTAGAACGCGACATAGTCTCCGGCGGCCACCGAACCGGTCTCGCGGCAGCGACGCCAACGTGTGGTATCGAACTCGGTGGTGTGTACCGCCACACCGCCGGGTCGCACGTGCTCCATGGCCGCCAGAACGAAATCACAGCCCGCCTCAGGACTGCCGAGGTGTTCGAAACAGCATGACGACCACACCAGGTCGAACACACGGAGGTCTGCAGGCAACGCGGTCATGTCGACCGCACGGAACTGCACACGCTCCGACAGAACATCGGGTGCGCAGATGTCTGGCCGTTGCACCGCAGCAAGACTGGCTGCGTGTTGACCGGTGTCTGCCCAGGCGGCCGCTGTCTCTGGGCTCTGGTCGGTGGCCAAGACCGTGGTGCCTGCGGCAGCGAACGCTGCCACGAGCGGCTCGGATCCGACACCGAACCCGAGCGCCCGGCACCCGTCCCCGACCACACCGGCGTGTACAGCAGTGGCATGGATATATGCCCATTCCCAGTGCTTGCGGTGATGCAGATTCGACTCACCGATGGCATGCGATGAGGCGAGATATTGCTCATCCTCGGCATGGTGCGAGGTGGCGACTTGTGACATGCCGCGAGCAAATGGCCACCGGGTCATGGCCGGCACGCTAGTGCTCGCCCTCACCACAGGGCGCTGCCCGGACCGCCTTTGAACGGGCCGGTCACAATGGCTGTCACCCAACCCCCGTAGAACGAGCCCTCGTTCGACTCCACGCGTTCGTCATCGACGTAACAGGAATCCACCGCTTGGGCATAGAACGCCCACATGCCAGCCAACGCCGCGAAGCGACCCGTCGGCTCGGGATACGTCCAACCCGCGCGACAAGCCACAGCACTATCACCTACCGCCACATCGCAATGCCGAAGGGTGCCGCGTGGAGTACCGCGTGGCGGGCAAACACATTCCAACTCTCAGAACCAGAAGAACTGATTGGCGAGCACGAGCAGCCGTTCTGGCCACAACCGCCCACCAAATACCGCACCGTGAGCGCGATGACCCTCACGGCAACGCACGAGATGCCGATTAGTCGAGCGTTCTCCATGAACGCCAGCCGCTGACAGCGACGCGACAACCTCGAACTCCAGCGGTGACGCTCTAAAAACGACGAAGACCCCCTCATTGAGGGGGTCTTCGCTATGGAGCGGACGACGGGATTCGAACCCGCGACCCTCACCTTGGCAACCCAATACGTGACCCCAAACGAGGAAAACGCTCGGGAAAACCTACGAAAGACCCGGTGATATGTGAGCTGAAACCGCTCGTGTGACCACGGCCGGTTGACAGCTGACGACCTCCGAGGCGAGGACTCGATCTCTAACACCGAAGTGCGTGAGTTTTGGGTCGAGTACTCCACACGCTTTATCGCGGAGGTCTCGACAGGGCCTTGCGGCACGGTGTCGTGGGCGCCCGTCACATCAGGTTGATGCGGTGTTGGACCTCCGCTGCACCTCAGCGACTGCATTGCCGATCGTTTGGGTCAGTTCAACGTGGGCAGCGAAGTCGCCGTCTTCCAGGTCGAAGATAGGCCCGAACAGGACATAAGCGTAGATACCCGCCAAGCTTCGTTGCGTGAGGAGGCGCGCCGTGGGCCTGTCCAGTCCGTATTCCTTTTCGTGAAAATCGATAACCACATTGAAGAGCGGTCGATGCACTCGTTCGGCAAACACGGTCGGTTGATGTTGCACCAACCAGGCTGAGAGGCGGACCAACTTCCTGATTCGAGCGGGGAGTTCGTCCTTGGTGAGACCGGGAGAGATCTCTGCGATGGCCTCCTCGATCGCGCGCGGGAGGGTCGCGGCTAGGAGGCCAGCCTGGCCGCCGAAAAAATCGGCGACGTACCGAAGGTGCTCATTCGCTGCTGACGCGATCTGCCGAGACGTGAGGTCCTTAGGGTCGTGATCGTCGAGCAGGCGCAATGTCGCCTCCACCAAGTTGTCTTGAACCTCCGCCCGAGGCCGTCGCGCGCGGCTCGGTCGGTTACTTGTTGCGCTCATAGCCACAACGCTAGAGGAGTAAAGAGACAGACTTTGTTAAGTGAACAGCGTTCATGTACGTTGATATGGAACTTATAAGCCATGCTCATCCATTCTCGGCGGTGTGGCCAGTCAACGAATTGGAGCGCATCGAGCCATGTCCAGGTACTCGCTTTCCAACGTAACTTCGAGCTCCTCATATCGTCGGGCCACGGTCTGGGTGACGACGCTCCTCGCGGCTGTCACGCTAATTGTCGGTGCGTTGGCTAACTCGGCGAACGCCACCGATGATGAGATTGGTCCTGACATTCAGTCGTTGACGGTGACGCCGGCTTCAGCGGGCCCTGGTGACACTGTCACGATCTCGATGGTGGTGGCCGATTGAGACGGGTGTGCAGAGCGTTGGGTTTTACATGGTGGTGGACGGCACGCAAAACGACATTTGTGGTCAGTCAACGTCGCGGGTGTCGGGTGACGCGTTGAGTGGGACGTGGGAGAAGGTGTGCACCATCCCGGACTTGGTGGTGAACGGGACGTATGTGGTGACGCCGTTCGCGAAAGACGTGTTGGGCCGGTGGACGAATATGAATGGTCAGAATCCGATTGCTTTAACCACAGAACTCACGATCACCGGTGGGACCGATGATGAGATTGGTCCTGACATTCAGTCGTTGACGGTGACGCCGGCTTCAGCGGGCCCTGGTGACACTGTCACGATCTCGATGGTGGTGGCCGAT
>RFST01000240.1 GCA_009923855.1 Actinomycetota bacterium | reverse complement strand
GTCGTCGGTGTCGGTACCGAGTTCGCGGTAGCGGTTCGCGATGTCGATGAAGATGCGGTTCATGGTGTTTCTCCCTTGTGTTCGGCCGCCCATTGGTGGGCGGATACAGGGGTGATCGCACCGCAACGTCGATGTGTTACACCTCGACAGATTTTTTCTGAGATTTTCTGCCGGGCGTGTTCGACCGCGCGCCGATGGGGTGCGCCAGCGCAGATTCCGGCCGCGGCGCTGGTGTGGGAGCAGGCCGGGTCAGATCCGGACGAAGCCGTTCACGTCAACGATGATGTCGGCCTCGCCGTAGACGTACACACAGATGGTGCCGGAGTCCGACAGCGGGGTGAACACCGCATTCGCCACGGTGTCACCAACATCGAAGTTCACGTTCGACGCATTCGGGATGGCGCCGCACGGGTACACCGTGACGTAGCCGGCTGCGGTGGCCCCGGTGACGGTCACGTTGAGTGATGCCCCGACGACCCGGTCGGTGGGGATGCCGGCACGGCCGGCGACCTTTATTTCGATGGGTGCTCCGGTGCCGTCGGCGCGGCCCACTCGGCTACTGGCATCCGGTGTGCGGGTGTCGGCCAAGCGTGTGGGTCGCAGGGCCTGGTAGCCCTCGCCGTCGACGAACCAGCCGTTCACATCGACGATCACATGTGCGGCACCGAACACGTACACACAGATCGAACCGGTGTCGGACAGCGGCGCGATCACGCCGTTGGCCACGGTGTCGCCTGGTGTGAAGTTCAGGTTCGATGAATTGGGCGTGGTGCCGCAGTCGTAGACGGTGGCGTATCCCGCCCCGATTGGCGATGAGGTATCGGTCACCGTGAGATTCATGGTGACCGCATCGACGCCGTCGCTGGGCACCCCTGAGCGGCCGACCATTGGGATTTCCAAGATGTAGTCGCCACCCACGCGGACGGCGGGCACATCACCGAGGCCGCTGCGAGTGTCGGCACGACGCGTGGGCGTGATCGGTTCGAAGCCGTTGTTGGCCATCACCGCACCGTTCACGTCGGCGATGATGTGCGCCGAGCCATACACGGTGAAACACACCGTGCCGTCGGCAGACAGCGGAGTGAGAACCGAGTTGGCGACTGTTGCGCCATTGGCGAAGTTCACGCTGGACGTGTCGGGCACGGTCGAGGTGCACGGGTACACGGTGATGTAACCGAACCCGCCGCGAGTCGACGTGGATGTTGCGGTGACGTTCAGCGACACAGCGCTCACACCGGTGGCCGGCACACCGGCGCGACCGGCGACCACCACTTCGATGCGTTCAGAATGAGCAAGTGGTGTGACGCGGTCGATGCCGATGGCACTGCGGGTGTCGAGCAGACGGTCGGGCGACACAGCGGTGATCGGTGCGCTCCACGGATCGGCCGTGTCGGGTTCCACAGGGGCAGGTTCGGGGGTCGGCTCGGGCTCGGGTTCTGGTTCCGGTGCTGGAGACGGCTCGGGTGTTGGTTCCGGGGCAACAGGTGTGGCCGTGACCTCGGTGGAGGCGGCGGAGGTGGTGCCGTCGATATCGGTGCTGGTGACGCTGAATCGGTAGGTGACGCCGTTCACCAGCCCGTCGATCACACACGAGGTGAGGTCCGCAGCCACCGTGCACCCACTGGCCGGCTCACCGGTCACCGTGTGGCTGGCGAGTGCGATCGAATGCGTGTCGTCGACGGTCCACGACACGGTCACCGATCCGTTGCCGGCTACAGCGCGCACGTCGGTCGGTGCGTTTGGCACAGGCGCCGTGACCGGTGCGGGCGAGCCCACACGCAGCAAGCGGTTGGGGCTGTCGACCCCGGCGTCGCTGATGATGCCGTCGATCGATTCGTTCACCAAGGTGGCGCGCACATCCGCAGGGGTTGCGGTTGGGTCGAGAGCAAGAATCATCGCGGCCGCTCCTGCCACGTGAGGCGATGCCATCGATGTCCCGCTGTAGGTGGCTGTGTCATCGTCCGAGCCGATACCGGCCGCGATGATGTCGACACCTGGGGCGAAGATGTCGACACATGACCCGGTGTTGGAGAACCAGGGGCGCGCATCGGCGCTGTTGGTTGCGGCCACGGTGATGGCCGACGGCTCACGTGCTGGCGACACGTTGCACGCGTTCTGGTTCTCGTTACCTGCGGCAACGACCACCACGAAACCAGCAGCCACAAGGTCGGCCACGGCATCGTCGAGCGCGGGAGAGGCGGGGCCACCCAAGCTGAGGTTCACCACGCCACGTCGGCCGTCGG
>RFST01000239.1 GCA_009923855.1 Actinomycetota bacterium | reverse complement strand
TGCGCGCCGTCCAACCCGTACACGTCCATGAACCCAACGCCGGATGCAAAGGCTGGGTGATGTTGGATGACGACCGTGCGCACGGCGCGATCCTCGTTAAGGGTGCGTTCAAGCCATGCGAGGTCGCTCGACGTGAGCTGTCCATCGTGACGGCCCGGCACGGTGGTGTCGAGAACTACCAGACGTGGCCCTCCCGACGACACCAACGAGTCAATCGTGTAATTCACGGCGGCGTCAGCGCTGACGCCGATCTGAGGTGTGATCGACCCAAAGACAGATCGGAAACCTTGACGATCGTCATGGTTGCCCATCACCGGCACGATGGGGCACGCCAGATCTTCGAGCGCGGGGGCGAGCAGTTCAGCGAGGTGGGCGTACTGTTCGTCTCGACCGTCATTGACAAGGTCGCCACTGAGCACCACCGCGCCGAGGCGGTCTCCGTAAGCCGCGAGGCCACTCAGCGCTGCGCGCAGGCAGGCCGCGGTGTCGACACGACCCTCCATGGACCGACCCGGTTCGAAGATATGAGGATCGCTGAGTTGGGCGATGATCACAGCGGAACCGTAGTGGTTGTGCGCGCGGCCAATCGGTGGTCAGCGCCCGAAATCGAATGAGGCGATCTCGGCCATCTGCTCACACAGGGAGGTGACGGCCCGTTCGAACAATTCAGCACCTAATTCCGCGGATGCACCGGTGGGATCGCCGATCACACCATCATCAAAGAAGTCGTTGGACAGCCACCCGAACGACACGCTGCCGCCGAACCGAACATGCCGGTTGTCCGCAAGCGCCTCGGGCACCCACCGGCGAGCGTGTTCCATACGCGCCTCGCCCGGCCGGAGATGCATGAACACCGACGTCTCGTTCAGACCGCCGTGAATGCCCATCCCCAACTCGTCCTCGGTCGACGTCCCGCCGTATGCAGGTGGCAGCGAGGGGTGGACACAGAACGTCTTGAACCCAAACTGCAGTCGTAACTCGCGGAGCGCGGTGGTGAGCAAGGTCGTGTTACCACCATGGGCGTTGAGCAAAACGACACGTTCAACACCCGTCGTCGCCAACGAGCGCCCAATATCGCGCAGAACCGACATCATCGTCTCGGCCGACAACCACAGCGTGCCGGGCGACCAGGCGTGCTCATTCGACTTCGATACCGACAGTGTTGGCAATAGCCAGATGTCGAACTCATCGCCCACACGCTCCACCACCGCCGATGCGGCCTCATGGGCGATTACATGATCGACGGACAGAGGTAGATGCGGGCCATGTTGCTCGACCGCACCAATAGGGAGCAGCACGATCGATGACGGCCCCACGCGCTCTGCGATCTCAGGCCCGGACAGATCCTCGTAGCGTCGACTCACAACGTCCACGGTACCGCGTTCCGAGATGCACCTACGATGACACCATGAGCGCCACCTCCCAACCATCCGTCGACACGCTGATCGACAACGCACTCTGCCCGGATGGACGTACGGTACGAATCTTGGTGAACGCCGAGGGGCACATCATTGACGTCGTCGCCCCCGATACAAACGTCACCGCGGGCACCGTTCACGATGTGGAGGGCCAGCTGGTGATCCCGGCCATGGCAGACCCTCATGCCCATGTCGACAAAGCGTTGACTGCTGACGTTGCCCCGAATGCCACCGGTGACCTGCGCGGAGCAATCGACGCCTGGATTGCGGCGGAGACCGCGGGTCTGTTCACCCACGACGACATGGTCGACAGGATCCGCCGGTCCCTGCGCCAGTCGCTCATGGCCGGATGTCTCTCCGTGCGCAGCCATTTGAACATCGGTGGCCGCGTGGGAATTACACACCTCAATGCCGCGATGGAAGCAGCATCTGATTTCCGCGACCTCATGGATATCCAATTCGTTGCGATGAGCCACAACCCCAGCATTGGGGCGGGTTCGGAGCACAACGTTGAGGCGATCAACGCCGCCATCGCAGCAGGGGTCGAAGTCATCGGTGGCTGCCCCCATCTCGAGCCCGACCCCGCCGCAGCCGTGGCCGCTGCCCTCGACCGTGCCGAGGCAACCGGTCGACCGGTCGATCTCCATACCGACGAAACCCTCGATGCCCACGTGCTGACCCTCGAACTCCTCGCCGCCGAGACCGCACGTCGGGGGCTTGGCGGGCGTGTCGCCGCCAGCCACTGTGTCAGTCTCGGCATGTGTGATACCGCAACGCAGCAGCGTGTTGCCGACGCAACGGCGGCAGCCGGGGTAGCCGTCGTCGCGC
>RFST01000238.1 GCA_009923855.1 Actinomycetota bacterium | reverse complement strand
ATCAGGATCACCAGCGGTGTCCATGATGGCGGTGCCGTACCGGTTCGACGTGGTGTGGCCTGGTGTGGCCAAGAACACGATCACGACGATCGCACCGATGATCGGAACGAGCAACAGCAGCAGCCACCAACCGGTGCGGTCGGTGTCGTGCAGACGGCGCACAGCCGCCGCCACACCCGGAACCAGCACAGCAAGCGAATAGACGGTGCCGATCACGGGCACGCTGATCGCGGTTGCCAGGATGCTGATCAGGATCGACAACGAGAAGTTGGCGAGCACGAACCACCAGAAGTCGGGTCGGTTGTCGCGGCCGGAGAAGTTCGCGTAGTTCTCCACAACGGCGCGGCGGTAGGCGTCGATCAACTTCTGCATGTCCCCACGGTAGTGGCGCTGATGGGTTCATGCGTGGGGGTGCCGATTGATGTTGGCAGCCCGTAACATGTCCGGCGAAGCGCCAGTAGCTCAATGGATAGAGCATCTGACTACGGATCAGAAGGTTTGGGGTTCGAGTCCCTACTGGCGCGCCACACGGCCGGGCATTCGCCCGGCCGTTGTGCTGTGTGGCCACCGCCGGTCGGCTTGCGCTGGGCTGGTGGCACTTTGGAGATATGCACGTCACGGGGTGTGCGCGACTCGGCCAACTACGGTGATCCGATGAGGCGGCGGTGGGCTGCCCATGGCAACCGATGAGGTGATGTCGATGATCCGGATCCGAGCAGCAGGCGTGATGGCTGTGGCCGTGTTAGTGATGACGGCATGTGGCGGGTCTGATGACACCGCGACAGACACCTCCGCTCCGGCGGCCGATGAGCAGAGTTTTGCGGGTGGTGACACCGTGGATGCAGACGATGCCGCGTCCGACGATGCCTCTGACGATGCGTCGGATGGGGGATCAGATGGTGCCGATATCAGCGCCGCGGCAATTCGCTCTGCGCTGATCGAGTCGGCCGATGATGCGGAGCTGGACATCGAATCGATGCCGGCCGGTGACCTCGATTGCATGGTGGAACAGATTGCCGCTGATCCGTCACTTGCGGCACAGGTGCTCGCCGACGATGTCAGCGATGACGGCGCGATGGTGGGGATCTTTGCCGAGTGTTCACCCGAGACCGTGCTCAGCTTGTTGTCCGATGACCCAACCTTTGCTGCGATGAGCGATGACGAGGCGTTGTGCATGGTGTCGGTCTTTGCCGACGACCCAGAGTTGATGGATGCCGTAATCGACGACCCGGCGGCGCTGATGTCAGAGATGTTTGCCTGCGCTCCCGATGCCATGGCCGCATCGCTGGCAGACGACACCGGCCTCGGCGTTGACGAAGCTGCATGCCTCCTCGGCGAGATGGATGGTGGCGGGGTGCTTGCCAGCATCGGGTTGGGCGACCCGTCGATGACCGAGGACGAGATGATGGCCGGCATGGGCGAATTGTTCACCGCCTTTGCCACGTGCGGTATTTCGATGGACGAACTCGGTGATCTTGGTGACTTCGGTGACGACGTCGACTCCGGTGGTGCAGCATCGGGAACCCCCGAGGAGATCGCTGCTGCGCGCGACTCGTGCGCTGCAGGCGACATGGCGGCATGTGACGAACTCTGGTGGATGTCTCCCTATGGCTCTGATGATGAAGAGTTCGGTGCCACCTGCGGTGGCACGGCCGATTCATCACAGGCCGGCATGTGCACCATCGATATCGACGAACTCGCGAGCGACTGTGCAAATGACGACCTGGTGGCCTGTGATCTGCTGTACGCGATGTCCCCCGACGACCCTGATCTGGTCGAGTTGGCTGCCACCTGCGGCGGCACCGCCGACGGGGAGACCCCGGGCATGTGCGCATCGTCGACGATTGCTCTGGAGGAGTTCCGTGCGGGCTGCGCCGCTGGCGATATGGCTTCGTGCGATCTGTTGTACTTCGCGAGTGGCATCGGCACCGACGATGAAGAATTCGGTGCGACCTGTGGCGGCCTCACCGACGGCTCCACAGCCGGCACCTGCGAGGAGTCAGCCTGAATCTGCTGTCGCGCCCTGCCTCGGTTTTGAGTTTGCTCGCCGTGGCGGCCCTCATCGTGGTGGGCGTGGCGGTGTCGTCGCCCGACGTGTCATCGGCGGCCGGTCCTGCAGTGGTGCCGGTGTCGCCGACGCGGGTGGTGGATACGCGTGGGTCGTCTCCGGTGGGGGCTCGTGATGGGTCGGGTGCGGCCTTGCGGGTGGACGTGTCGTCGGTGGTGCCGGTGGGTGCGGTGGCGGTGGCGGCGAATGTGACGGTGGTGTCGGCGGTGGCG
>RFST01000237.1 GCA_009923855.1 Actinomycetota bacterium | reverse complement strand
TTCTACCACGACAACTTCGACGAGTTGATGGGTGGTCGACTCGGTGCGCTGCTCGCTGCGTGACTGCAGCGCTCAGACCGCGGCGACGCGCTTGGCGTGACGGATGCGTTCGGTGGGGTCGAGGTGCACCTTGCGCAACCGAATGAAGTTCGGGGTCACTTCCACGCACTCGTCGGTGTCGATGAACTCGAGGGCGTGTTCGAGCGACAACTGACGGTGTGGCGTCAACTTCACCGTCTCATCCGCCGATGACGCGCGCATGTTGGTGAGCTTCTTCTCTTTGCAGATGTTCACATCCATGTCGTCGGCGCGACTGTTCTCGCCGACGATCATCCCGCAGTACACCTCGGTGCCCGGCCCGACCATCATCGTGGCGCGATCCTGCAGGTTCAACATGGCGTAGGTGGTGGCCGGGCCGGACCGGTCGGCAACCAGCGATCCGCGGTCACGGGCTTCAATCTCGCCGGCCCACGGTTCATGGCGGTCGTAGACGTGACTGATCACACCGGTGCCTCGCGTCTCGGTGAGGAATGAGGTGCGGAAACCGATCAGGCCGCGTGCCGGCACCAGGTACTCCAGTCGCACCCAGCCAAGACCGTGGTTTGTCATGGACTCCATGCGGCCCTTGCGCCCAGCGAGCAACTGGGTGACGGTGCCGAGGTGTTCATCGGGAATGTCGATCGTCACGGCCTCAACCGGTTCGTGGCGTGTGCCGTCGACGAGGCGTGTGACAACCTCTGGTTTGCCGACGGTGAGTTCGAACCCCTCGCGCCGCATGGTCTCCACGAGAACGGCGAGTTGCAGCTCGCCACGGGCCTGAACCTCCCAGGCATCGGGTCGGTCGGTGGGGTTCACGCGCAGGCTCACATTGCCCACCAGTTCGGCGTCGAGACGGTTCTTCACCAGGCGGGCGGTCATTTTCGACCCGTCGCGTCCGGCGAGAGGTGACGTGTTGATGCCGATGGTCATCGACAGAGCGGGTTCGTCGACGGTGATCACCGGCAACGGTCGTGGGTCGTCGGGATCGGCGAGGGTTTCACCGATGGTGATGTCCTCGATACCGGCGACGGCCACGAGGTCGCCCTGACGGGCAGAGTCCACCGGTCGGCGCTCCAGATGTTCGGTGAGCAGCAATTCGGCGACACGAGCACGAGTGATCGTTCCGTCGGCACGACACCATGCCACCGACTGGCCTTTGCTGATGGTGCCTTCCATCACCCGGCACAATGCCAACCGGCCGAGGTAGGGGTTGGCGTCGAGGTTCGTCACCCAGGCCTGCAGCGGCGCACCCTCGGTGTAAGTGGGTGCGGGCACGGTGGCGACAATGGTCTCGAACAGCGGCCGCAGATCCTCGCCAGGTGTGGCATCGTCGAGCGAGGCCCAGCCGTCGCGGCCGGCGCAGTACACAATGGGAAAGTCCAGTTGTGCATCGTTGGCGTCGAGATCCATGAACAGTTCGTAGGCCTCGTCCACAACTTCGGCGATCCGGGCATCGGGCCGATCCACCTTGTTGACGACGAGAATCACCGGCATGTCGCGGGCCAGCGCCTTGCGCAGCACGAAACGGGTTTGGGGCAGCGGGCCTTCGGCCGCATCGACGAGCAGCACGATGCCGTCCACCATGGTGAGTGCACGCTCCACCTCGCCACCGAAGTCGGCGTGGCCGGGGGTGTCCACGATGTTCAAGGTGATGCCCTCCCACACCAGGGAGGTGTTCTTCGCGAGGATGGTGATGCCCTTCTCGCGTTCGAGGTCCATTGAGTCCATGACGCGTTCGTCCACGGACTCGTTCGCACGGAACGCCCCAGATTGGCGCAGCATCGAGTCGACCAAGGTCGTCTTGCCGTGGTCGACGTGGGCGACGATTGCCAGGTTGCGGAGGTCGCTGCGGGAGTTGGGGGAGTGGGTCATGCCCGGGCGACGCTATCCAGCCCGGACGCGGTTCAGCCGAGACCCCGACTGTCTTGTTTCAACGCGGTGTCGATACTCAATGCGGACGCGACCACCAAGGAGTTCAACGGCTCTGCTGCCCGGCGGGTGATCTGCAGCACGTAGTTGTCGGCGGTGGTGAACATCGTCTTGGCGAGACCCTCCCAGGTCTTGGTGACCCGAGCGATTTCGTCGCCGGCCGCATCGACGATCGCAAAGTTCCATGCGCGCCAGTTCTCGGCCTTGATCATCCCCAGTTGCTGTCCGTCGGCCTCGAGCGAGAAGTTGATCTTGCCGATGGCGTTCTGCTGCACGATGCGGCCGATCTCACGGTCGTTGCCATCGCTGACGATCACGGTCGACTTGATGATTTT
>RFST01000236.1 GCA_009923855.1 Actinomycetota bacterium | reverse complement strand
TAGCGATACAGGGTGCGATGGGTCACGAGGTAGAGCGTCATGGCATCCGTCCCTGACGGGTCACCATGACCGAACTGGGTGCCATGCGCACCGGATCGGTCGGGGCGGAGAACCAGCGGTGCACTACCTCGGTCGACAGCGCATCGACAATGCCCAACACCCCGTTCAGAGCCTCGGGCAGCGGGCGGCGCAACAGCGCCTCCGCGTCATCACACAGCCCAACGCCTGTGGTCCAATCCATCTCCACCGATCGGGCACGCAACTGAGCAAGACCGGCGGCGATTGAGCGCGGGTTCGACTCGTCGCGCACCAGCAGACGTGTCGCAGCTGCAGATTCGACCTCACTGCGATAGCGACGCCGATAGGCCACCAAGCTCTCGGCAGTCGCCAACGCCGTTTCGATGCGCCATGACATCGGCGAACCCGGGTCGGGGAACGGATCCACACCGCCATCGGCGATCGTGCGCTGCACCAACATCGCCGTCAGCCGCACCCGTTCGAGGTGACGCCCCATCGCGCCGATGGCCCACGCCGGCCCGCGAACGGTGCTTTCGGCCCACAGCCCGGCGAGGGCGGCGAAGTCCGCCAGCACAGCGTCGAGGTCGTCCACCCCGGAACTCTCCGCTGCACATCGCTGACGAAGTCGTGCCAGGTCCTCCAGCACCCGACCTGTCGTCGACGACAGGTAATCGCGCACGGTGGTGGCCTCGGTGAGGGCCGAACCAATTCGGCGCACCAGTTCGGTGCGTGCCGACGCGATCGCATCATCGAGGGTGCGCGCCCCACGCGGAGCCTCTCCTCCACCCGATATGGCCAACAGATACTCGGTTGCTTCGGCCGGCCGAGCACCTTCATCGGCGGTCAGCAGGCGCGGATCAGCATCAAAGCCACCGATGACCACCCGCATCAGCCGTGCAAGGGTCTCGGCTCCTTCAGCCGCGCGATTCATCCAGTGCAACGCATCAGCGGCTCGGGTGGGCACCGAGCGTCCGAAGTCAACCTGCGGGAGCCGCACCGGTCGCGACCGCTCGGGTGCCACATCGAGAACCCATACGTCCTTGGCCGCACATGCGGTGGGAAGACGAGGATCGTCACCATCGGCGAGCAGGCGCCCCGAACCGCCAGGCAACACGCGAATCTCGTGACCATCGTGCACCGCGAACAGGCGCAACACCATCTCGGCGTCGACAAGGCCCACACCGCCCGAGGGGGTGTCGGCGAGCATCGGCACCCGCTCCCCTGCTGCGGTCGTCATGTCATGTCCGATATCGCTGTGCCCAAGAGCCGTTGCGGCCGCGGTGATGACACCGCCCACACCTGCGTCGTCGAGCACGCCGCTGCCATGCGCATTGGCCGACGCGACACCGCCAGAACGGATTGCCAGCAACACACCCGGTACGCCAGCCGATCCGACCGCGGCGACCTCGAGCGGGTCGACGCTGTGTCCTTCGAGCCGGCGATACACCACATCCACTGGCTCCAACCCGTCAAGGGTGCGGAGCCACAGCCGACGTTGACGCACGACGAGATCTGCGCCCTCTACCAACGTCAGGCCGAGGCGCACCGCCAAGTACGACTGTTCGACATACGACGGGTGATCGATACCACCAGAGAACACAACGGTGCGTGGGCTCTCCTGATCTGACACTGCAGCCAGACCCTGGCGGAGCACGTCGACGAAGTCACCCGTTGGTGCTACCCGGTGGGCTGCGATGCGGTCGGGCATGATGCGCGACATCACCGATCGATCAAGAAGTGTGTAGCCGAGGCCTACTGGGGCGTCGGTGAGGTCCTGCACGATCTGCCATGTGCCGTCGACGCTGCGGCGAACGTCAGCGCCGTACACCGTCAGCCACCGCCGCGGGGATGCTCCAACGGCCTCCGCGCGATACCCCGATGCAGAATGCAGTACTTCGGGCGGAATCACCCCGGCACGCACCAATCTCTGCGGGCCGTAGACGTCGGCCAGAACCTCCTCGAGCGCCACCATGCGGCGACGCACCACCGATGCAAGATGCTCAAACTCAACTGAGGACAGCACATAGGGCACCGGGTCGAGCCGCCACGGTCGACTCTCCAGTGCTGCAGTGCGGCCATCCGCTCGTACTGGTAGGTCGTGCACCAGATGGCCGGCACCCTCCGACGCCAGATGGTGATCTGCAGCATCACGCCACCGGCGCAGCGCGGACTCACTAGCGCAGATGTCGCCCACAATGGCCTGCGGGGTTGTTGCTGCGACGTGAGGATCAGGTGACACGGGGGGTTTCATCAGGTTGGGTGTCTGGCTGTCACCAGCGGACGTAGCGAGA
>RFST01000235.1 GCA_009923855.1 Actinomycetota bacterium | reverse complement strand
ACCCGGCGAACGGTCGATCTCCGTGGCCTGCATGCATTGCTCGGACGCGCCCTGTATGGCGGTCTGCCCGACAGACTGCTTCTATCAAACCGCCGATGGCGTGGTCCTGCATTCGAAGGACCTCTGCATCGGTTGCGGTTACTGCTTCTATGCCTGCCCCTTCGGCGCGCCGCAGTATCCGCAAGCGGGCAACTTCGGCTCGCGCGGCAAGATGGACAAGTGCACCTTCTGCGCCGGTGGCCCCGAAGAAGACCACTCGACCGCCGAGTTCGCCAAATACGGGCGCAACCGGATCGCGGAAGGCAAGCTGCCGATCTGCGCCGAGATGTGCTCGACCAAGGCACTGCTGGGTGGTGACGCCGACGTGGTCGATGTGGTGCAGCCCTGGCTCGATCGGTTGGGGTTGGTGATTCGGTGTGGGCCGCTCGGCACCGGCAATGTGGTGAAGTTGGTGACGAACCAGTTGTGGTTCATCCATGCGGCGGCGATCGGTGAGGGGTTCGCGCTCGGCATGGCCAACGGGGTGGATCTTGGGTCGCTCTGGTATGCGATCAAGGAGTCGGTTGGTGATTCCTTCGTGGCGCGCCATGACGCCCCGTCGATCTTCGCCGGGCATTACGACCCGAGTTTCTCCCTCGATCTCTGTGTGAAGGACCTCGGTCTGATCACCGAGTTGTCCGCTCAGGTGGCGACCGATCTGCCGTTGACGGCAACGGCCGCTCAGGTGTTCACCGCCGCCGCCGATCGTTACGGCGCGAGCGAGGGGGAACTGCATGTGGCCAAGCGCATCGAGGATGACGCCGGTCTGTCGTTTCGTCTCGAGGGTGACTGGACCCCGCCGTGGGAGCAGTGACATGACCGGGTTCGCCAGCGTCGATCACGCCGTGAGCAACTCGTGAGGAGGAAGCCGTGACCGTGGAGTTGGAGCGTCTTGTCGATCTCGACCGGTATCCGATCGACCGGCCGGATGATCCGACCTATCGGAGAGTGGTCGATGCGGCCCGTCAGGGTCTGCGGTCGGTGGGGTGCGCGGTCATCCAGTCGTTGGTGCGCCCCGAGGCGGTGGTGTCGTTGAACGACGAGATCGTCGCCAACAAGGGCACCACGCATTTCAGCACCCAGTCGATGAACCCGTATTTCCACACCGAGGTCAACGCGGACTTTCCGGAGCGTCACCCGGTGAACACGTTCTCGGAGCGTTCCAGCGGGTTCATTCCTGGTGACTCGTGGCTCGCTGATGGCCCGACGAACTCGTTGTTCCGTTCGCCGCTTCTGGCGCGGTTCATCGCGGACTGCCTCGAGGAGGACGAGTTGCATTGCTACGCCGATCCGCTGGCGGGTCTGACGGCGAACATCTTGGATCCGGGTCATGTGTTCGCCTGGCATTTCGACACGAATGATTTCGCGGTGACGGTGCTGGTGCAGGAGTCCGATGAGGGTGGCTTGTTCGAGTATTCACCGGGGATCCGCTCGGCTGAGGATGAGAACTTCGACGGCATCCAGGCGGTGCTCGACGGCGGCCGTGACGGGGTGACGACGCTGCAGTTGCGGCCCGGTGATCTGCAGATCTTCCGGGGTCGTCATTCGTTGCACCGGGTCACCCGGGTGCCATCAGGCAGTCGGCCGCGGCACGCGGCGATCTTCGCCTACACCCGTGAACCCGGTGTGATCGGCCGCGTGACCCGCACGCGCCAGCTCTTCGGCCGGGTCCTCCAGGAGCATCTCGATGCCGAGGTGGCTCGGGTGCGCAGCGACGCCCTGATCGATTAGGCGATTCAGCTCAGGCGTCGGTGAGGACGAGGTCCATGACCACGTCGTGAGCCTCGGTCGGCAGTTCGTCAACGAGGCATTCGGCGAAACACACCCCGATCCGCGCCACGCTGGGTCGGAGCCCGGTGAGGAACCGGTCATACCAGCCACCCCCTTGGCCGAGCCGGTGACCGGCAGCGGTGAAGGCCACACCGGGCACCACGACCAGGTCGATCGTCGCCGGGTCGGGTTCCTCCTCGGGCACGACGACGGTGAGGCCGAGGCTCCGGCAGTGTTCAGCGAAGCGATGGAGATCGACTTCGCCGTTGACAGCGTCGTAGACCATCACGGTGCCGGTGGCCGGTGTGTGGCCTTCGAGTAGGCGACAGATCACGTTGGATCGGTTGCGCTGGTCGGGCAGGCCGCGACGGAGTTGTCGGTAGTGGGAGCGCAGTTCCGCCTTGGTGCCGGCCACGTCCGAACCCTACGACTCGCTGGGATCGCCGCCTAGTGTCAGGTGGGTGAGCGATATCGATCCGAAAGAGTTCCGCAACGTCCTCGGCCATTTCCCGACCGG
>RFST01000234.1 GCA_009923855.1 Actinomycetota bacterium | reverse complement strand
TGGTTCGGGTCATGGCCACGCGCAGATGGTGCCGTGCACGATGCACGCGCGCACGCCGATGAGCGTTGGCGCAGCGCCGACGACTGGCTGACCGCGATTCGCGATCGGTTGATGTGATCGCGCCTACCTGACCTGATTCCCGGTGTCACGGTGGGCCACGGTCGGGTTCGCCCGGCGGTGATCGATCAGCAGATGACCCATCGTGAATGACGGCGCCATCGGGGGCGGTCCAGCGGACGTAGCGATCGTCGGACAGTTCGATGGTCCACCCGCCTTCGTGCGCCAGGTGATGGTGCTCGGTGCACAGCGGTAACAGGTTGGACAGATCGGTGGCGCCGCCACGCTCCCAGGGAACGACGTGGTGGATCTGGCAGACGCGGAACCGACGGGTGCAGTTGGGGTGAGCGCACCCGCGATGCATGGTGGCCAAAGCCCGACGTTGGGCGCGGGTGGCAACCCGACGGGAGCGACCCACATGGAGTACCTCTCCCGTACCTCGCATGACCACCGGTAACACCTCGGCGTCGCAGCACAGCCGCGCAACCGTCTGTGCCGGCAAGGCAATGCCATCGATTGTCTCGCAAACCGATGAGGCGTGTACCCCCTGCGAGAGGGTGCGCCAATCGACGATGACGCTGATCTCCGGAAGGCCAGAACGTGACTCCGCGCTGGCACCTGCATCGGCGGTGCTGGCACCGTCACCACCCCGCCCGGTGAGCACATCGAGCAGTGCGGCAACTTGTACTTCGTTGAATGACATGTCGGAGGAGTGGTCGCTCTGTCGGCGCGAGGCCACGCGAGCGTCGAGTGCCGCGAGGAGTGCGGCGTGTCGCTCCGGGTCGAGTTCGATGTGCGTGTGGCCCATGCCGGTTGATTGGTCGAGCCACTGACGAACCTTCGAGTTGCGACGTTGGCGCGTCAGTCGGTCGGCTTCTGCACGCGCATCGAGTTGCGAGGCGATCGCGCGTGCTGTGTCGCGGCATCGACGTGCGAACGTGTCGACGGACTCGGTGCGGGCATGGCGCAGAAGATCGTCTTGACGTTCGGTGAAGGCATTGCGGGCGTCGAGCGACAGGCCCTTCACCGCCCGTGCGACCGCATCGAGATGGTCGGTGGTGACGTCACCCCCGGACAGGGCTTGCTCGAACAGTGGCATCTGGTCGCAGACATCGGAACGGTCGGCGGCCGCACGGGCCCCGGCCGTGGAGCGACCCCCACGTGAGATATGTGGCTGTTCGGCCGCACCGGACTCGCCAGCGGGGCGCAGACGGCGCGCAAGCCGTGTGGCCTGGACCTCAATGGAATCGACCCAGCCACGCATACGCCGCACATCGGTGAACACGGCATCGACGACGTCACGGCCGCCGTTCACAAGATCAGCACTGGCCAGCCGGTTCATGACGCGCAGCAGATCCGCGAACTCGGCAGTGGCGTCTGCAGTTGTCGGTGCCGTGTGTGGCATGTGATGGACCCCTGAGCCAGTGCGGTGATGTGGTTGAACGCCGAAGCGTCGATCACGGTTCGAGGTCGGGGCCCGATCCGTTATCCGAACAGTACGCGAAGGGTGTGACAACGCATCGGGGCACGAGAAACACGACGCGCGGAACACGAGTGCACTGACCAGCACACAAAGTCAGCAGACAGAGTTGTTGCACACTGTGTTGCTGCACGTTGTGCTTGGTCGTCCGACCCTGGCATCCGCAGGTGGTCGACCCTGCCCCGAGTGGCTATGCGCACCTACCATCACCACATGGACGCACCCGTCACCGTCATCACCGGCGCCAACTCCGGCATCGGACGCAGCACAGCCGTACACCTCGCCACCGCAGGCCATACGGTGATCGGCACGGTGCGCGCGGCGTCAAAAGCCGAGAAGTTGTTGGCGATGGCCACCGAATCGGGGTGCGAGGTGCACCTCGTGGAACTCGATGTTGCCGATGACGCATCGGTGACGAACGGCATGGCCGAGGTGCTCGAACGATTTGGCCGGGTTGACCACTTGGTGAACAACGCCGGCGTCGGCGGCAATGGTGTGGTGGAGGAGTGCAGTACCGAGCAGTACGCATCGGTGCTGAACGTGGACCTACTGGGAGTGATCAGGTGTGCTCAGGCAGTGCTGCCACAGATGCGTGCACGAGGTAGCGGCACCATCGTGAACATCTCGTCGGTGGTCGGTCGCTTTGCAGCCCCCGCTCAGGCTCCCTACACCGCAGCGAAATGGGCGTTGGAAGGGGTCAGTGAGCAGATGGCAATGGAGTTGGCACCGTTCGGCATTCGCGTGGCCATCGTGGAACCCGGGGTGACCAAATCGGCGATCTTCGCCAAGAACATCGACGCGCCGAAC
>RFST01000233.1 GCA_009923855.1 Actinomycetota bacterium | reverse complement strand
CCACTCACCGATGATGAAGTGGAGCCGGGCAACCTGGCGCTTGCGTCGTTCGCAGGAGTACAGACCGCTCGTGACTACGCGGCCGCATTGGCGGCCATGGGTGCCTACCGTCGGCGTTGCCTGCAATGGTGGGACGACGGATTCGATCTGTTGCTGACGCCCACCTTGGCCGAGGTGCCGGTGTTGATCGGTGAGCACGATGAACGCCCGGGCGACGATCTCTGGCCGATGAAGCGAGCGCAGCAGTGGGTGGTGTTCACGCCGGCGTTCAACGTGACGGGCCAGCCAGCGATCAGCCTGCCCATGCACCGCACCGCGACAGGCCTACCGGTTGGGGCGCAGCTCGTGGCCGCCACGGGGCGTGAGGACCTGTTGATCTCTGTGGCGGCACAGCTTGAACAGGCGGTCGGCTGGCCCCATCTCTGACAGACAGGGTCAGCTGCGCGCGCTGATGCGCGCCCATTCATCGCGAAGGCCAACCGTGCGGTGGAACAACAGCGGCGTGCGCGGGTCATGGGCGTAATAGCCAAGACGTTCGAACTGCACGACATCGCCGGGTGCAGCATCGCCCAGTGCGGGCTCGAAGCGGCAGCCGGTGAGAATCTCACGAGAGGCAGCGTTGAGGTCGTCCATTGGATCTCCGGTTGTATCACCGGGCACCTCGGCGCTGAAGAGACGGTCGTACAGCATTGCCGACCCCTCGATGGCGTGGGCTGCCGACACCCAATGCATCGTCGATTTCACTTTGCGGCCGTCGGGCGCGGTTCCACCGCGTGACTCTGGATCATGGGTGCAGTACACGGTGGTGACGTTGCCGTCGGCATCGGTGTCGGCATCGGTGCAGGTCACTAGGTAGGCGGCGCGCAAACGCACCTCGCGTCCCGGTGTGAGCCGGAAGTACTTCGGCGGTGGGTCCAGGCGGAAGTCATCCTGTTCAATCCACAACTCACCACCGAAGGGCACCGCTCGGGTACCGGCGGTCGGGTCCTCGGGGTTGTTCACAACGTCAACGGTGTCGACGTGGCCGTCTGGCCAGTCGGTGATCACGAGTCGCAGAGGTCGTAGCACCGCCATACGCCGCAGCGCATCGCGGTTCAGGTGGTCGCGGACGAACCACTCGAGTAGTTCGATCTGGTGCCGGCTGTTGGTACGCGACACGCCGATGTAGGAGCAGAAGTCACGGATCGCTGCCGCTGGATATCCGCGCCGCCGTAGCCCACGCAGCGTCGGCATGCGGGGGTCGTCCCAGCCGTCGACGATGCCGTCGTGAACAAGCCCAGCGAGGCGCCGTTTCGACGTCACGGTGTGAGTGAGTTCGAGCCGTGCGAACTCGGTCTGGCGTGGGGCATCACCGACGAGCGGAAGGTGCTCCAGGAACCAGTCGTACAGCGGGCGGTGCGCATCGAATTCGAGAGTGCACAGCGAATGGGTCACCCCTTCGATCGCATCGCTTTGGCCATGCGCCCAGTCGTAGGTGGGGTAGATATGCCAGGCGTCGCCGGTGCGGTGGTGCGGCTCGTTGCGAATTCGATACATGACCGGGTCACGCAACTGCATGTTCTCGTGCTGCATATCGATGCGGGCGCGCAGTACACGGGAGCCCTCAGCGCATTCACCGTCGCGCATCGATCGGAACAGCTCCAGGTTCTCCTCGGGTGTGCGATCCCGGAACGGGCTCTCGACCCCGGGCTTGCCGTATCCGCCACGTTGGGCCGAGATGGTGTCGGCATCTTGATCGTCGACGTAGGCGAGCCTCTGTTCGATGAGGTGCTCGGCCCATCGGTACAGCTGATCGAAGTAGTCGCTCGCGTACAGGGGTTCACCGGGTTCGTATCCCAGCCAGCGAACGTCATCGATGATTGCGTCGACGAATTCGGTGTCCTCGGTATCGGGATTCGTATCGTCGAAACGGAGATTGCAGCGACCACCAAACTCTGCGGCCAGCCCGAAGTCCAAGGTGATCGCCTTGGCATGTCCGATGTGCAGGTAGCCATTGGGTTCGGGTGGGAACCGGGTGATCACGCGGTCGACGACACCGTTGGAGAGTTCGTTGCGCACGAGTTCGCGCACGAAGTCGTCGCCGCCTGTGGTGCTGGTGTCGCCATCGCTCACCTGAACAGTATGGAGGCAGGGGTTGGGTTCGCGGTGCCCTTCGGCCGCTCCGTAGGATTCCCGGTCATGCGCGCCCTCTTCGATGACACCCATGACGCCTTCCGTGACTCGTTCTCCTCATGGGTGGCCAAAGAGATCGCTCCGCAGTACATGGACTGGGAGCGCGCGGGTATCGCACCGCGTGAGATCTACACATCGGCGGGCGCCAATGGCTTTCTCGGCATGCAGATCCCCGAGGAATTCGGTGGCGGGGGAGTTGATGACTTCCGCTTCAACCAGGTCATCGCCGAGGAG
>RFST01000232.1 GCA_009923855.1 Actinomycetota bacterium | reverse complement strand
CCCCCCGTCCGTCCCGTTGTTGCGGGCATGTCACGGACGCGCGTTGTTCACGAGGCGAGGTACCAAGTGTCCACTGACACTGCATCAGCATCCACCGGCTACGAAGCGAAGGACATCCAGGTCCTCGAGGGCCTCGACCCGGTTCGTAAGCGCCCCGGCATGTACATCGGGTCCACCGGTTTGGCCGGTCTGCACCACCTCATCTGGGAAGTCGTCGACAACTCCGTCGACGAGGCCATGGCGGGCTACTGCTCGACCATCACCGTGACGTTGCTCGCCGATGGCGGCTGTCAGGTGTCCGACGATGGCCGTGGTATCCCGGTCGACCCGTATCCATCGGGCCCGCACAAGGGCAAGTCCGCAGCCGAGGTGGTCCTCACCGTTCTGCATGCCGGCGGCAAGTTCGGTGGCGAGGGCTACAAGGTCTCCGGCGGACTCCATGGCGTGGGTGTCAGCGTGGTGAATGCTCTGTCCGAGCGTCTCACCATCGAAATCGACCGCGACGGCAAGCGCTACGAGCAGGAGTACACCAAAGGCGGTACGCCCTCCGCGAAGATGAAGGTCACCGGCGACACCCCAAAACGGGGTCGCACCACCGGGACTACCGTCTCGTTCTGGCCTGATCCCACCATTTTCCAGGCCGAAGGCACCGACTTTGTATCGCGTACCGTGCTCGATCGACTGCAGATCATGGCTTTTTTGAATCGTGGGCTCCAGATCGACTTCGTCGATGAACGCCCGGGCCGCGAGCAGAAGGTGTCGTACTGCTACAAGGGCGGTGTCATCGACTTCGTGAAGCATCTGAACACCTCGAAAGAGCCGTTGTTCGCCAAGGTCTGCAATTACGAGGAGTCCGACGACGACGGCCAGATGCTCGATATCGCCCTGCAGTGGAACACCGGGTACCACGAAGGTGTGCACGGTTATGCCAACGGCATCTCCACCATCGAGGGCGGCATGCATGTGGAGGGGTTCCGCACGGCGCTCACATCGGTGGTCAACAAATACGCCCGCGCCAAGAACCTGCTGAAAGAAAAAGACGACAATCTCACCGGCGAGGACATCCGTGAGGGCATTACGGCCATCATCGCGGTGAAGTTGCGCGAACCACAGTTCGAAGGCCAGACCAAGGCCAAACTCGGCAACGTGTCGATGCGGTCGTTTGTGCAGCGCGCCACGAACGAGCGCCTCGCGGAATGGCTCGACGAGAACCCCACCGAGGCCAACAAGGTAGTGAAGAAGGCTATTGCCGCCCAGCAGGCACGGGTGGCGGCGAAGAAAGCCCGCGAGACGGTGCGTCGCAAAACGGCGCTGTCGGGTGCTGGCATGCCCGACAAGTTGAAGGACTGTTCCTCCCGCGACCCCGGCGAGAGCGAGATCTTCATCGTGGAGGGCGACTCTGCCGGTGGCACGGCCATCGATGCCCGTGATCCGCGCACTCAGGCCATCTTGCCGATCCGCGGCAAGATCCTGAACGTCGAGCGTGCCCGTATCGACAAGATGTTGAAGAACAACGAGATCCAGGCGTTGATCACCGCGATCGGCGCCGGTGTCGGCGAGGACTTCGATGTAGAGAAGGCCCGCTACCACAAGGTGATCGCGCTGTGTGATGCCGATGTCGACGGCAGCCACATCCGCACCTTGTTGCTCACATTTTTCTTCCGTCAGATGCGCGACATGGTCGAGGCCGGTTACGTGTACATCGCGCAGCCACCGCTGTACTCCACCGAGGTGGGCAAAGAAAAGGTGTATCTCAAAGACGACGCTGCCAAAGCGAGGTTCCTTGCCGAGAAACCCAATCACCGCAAGGAATTCCAACGCTTGAAGGGTCTTGGCGAAATGGACTGGCAAGAGTTGCGCGACACCACTATGAACCCTGACACTCGCACCTTGTTGCAGGTCACGGTCGCCGAGGCGGCCGAGGCCGACATGATCATGAGCGTTCTGATGGGTGACGACGTCGAAAGCCGTCGGAACTTCATCACCACCAATGCCCGCGACGTGAAGAACCTGGACTTCTGATGAGCGACGACACCACCCCCGAGAACCCCGACGAGACCACCCCCGAGCTCGGCGATGATGCCGTGGTGCTCGAACCGGTGCAGCCCATTGCACTGCAGGACGAGATGGAGAACTCGTTCCTCGAGTACGCGATGTCGGTCATCATGTCGCGTGCTCTGCCCGACGTTCGCGACGGGTTGAAGCCGGTGCACCGTCGCATCATCTGGGATATGGAGCAGCAGGGTTTCCGCCCTGACCGCCCCTTCGTGAAATGCGCTCGCGTGTCAGGCGACACCATGGCGCGGTTCCACCCGCATGGCGACGGCGCCATCTACGACGCGCTTGTTCGCATGGCGCAGCCGTTCTCGCTGCGCCACCCACTCATTGATTTCCACGGCAACTACGGCTCGCCAGACTTCGGCCCGGCGGCCAGTCGATACACCGAG
>RFST01000231.1 GCA_009923855.1 Actinomycetota bacterium | reverse complement strand
ATGCGTGGGAACGGCTGCACCTCGAAGGCGGGCCGCATCGAGTGCAGCGCGTGCCGGTCACCGAGAGCCAGGGCAGAGTCCACACCTCCTCGGCCACCGTTGCCGTGCTCGGAGAGGTCGATGAAGTAGAAGTCGCCATCGACGAGAACGACCTCGATATCGACGTGTACCGCTCGTCGGGTGCCGGGGGCCAACATGTCAACACCACCGATTCGGCGGTGAGGATCACCCACCGACCGAGTGGCCTTGTCGTCACGATGCAAGACGAGCGCAGCCAGTTGCAGAACAGATTGCGGGCCATGCAGGTGCTGCGGGCGCGTCTTCACGCGCTGGCACTCGACGATGCATCGGCCGAACGGTCAGCGCAGCGGCGTGCCCAACTAGGTGGTGGTGGTCGCAGTGAGAAAATTCGCACCTACAACTTCAAAGAGAATCGGGTCACCGATCATCGCATCGGATTCACCGTTCACCGGCTGGGCGACATTCTCGCGGGTGATCTCGATGCCGTGATCGAACCGCTACTGGATGATGAGCGCACCCGCCTGCTCGCTGAGGCAGGTATCGGAGGGGTGGATGACCCCGCGTGATCTGCGGCGTGAGATCGCCGAACTTCTTGGCGATACGACCGCAGCGCGATGGTTGGTGGAGACGGCGACCGGTATCGACGACTGGGGTGCCGACGGCGATATCGAGGTCACTGAGCGCATGGTGGCGCATCTCGATGCAATGGTCGCACGTCACCGTGCGGGTGAACCGCTGCAGTATGTCCTCGGTCGGTGGGGTTTTCGCCACCTGGATCTCGCTGTCGATCGGCGGGTGCTGATCCCGCGGCCCGAGACCGAACTTGTCGTTGCGGCTGTGTTCGACGTTCTGGACGGTGCCGACCATCGGCGGGTGGCCGATCTTGGATGCGGATCGGGGGCGATCGGGTTGGCTGTGGCGAGCGAACTGCCCCTCGAGGGGACATCGGTGCTGATGAGCGATGTCGACGCCGACGCGCTGAGTGTGGCCCGAGCAAACTTGGCGGGCATCGGCCGAGCGGCTCGCAATGTCACCGTGGTGCTCGGCGACTGGTGCGCTCCATTACGCGATCTGGATCCCTTCGACGTCATCGTGTCGAATCCGCCGTACATCGCCCTCGACGATCCCGATGTGGAGCCGGTTGTCGCCCAATACGAGCCAGCCATTGCACTGTTCTCCGGCTCAGACGGCCTTGATGCGCTGCGCACGTTGGCCCGTGAGGCCCCGGGTCATCTCGTGCCGGGAGGATGGCTCATCGTCGAAATCGGCACCTCCCAGGGGGCGGCGGTATGCGAACTGTTCAGCGCGGCCGGCCTCGTCGACGTGTCGGTGGACATCGACCACGGTGGTCACGATCGCGTTGTGCGCGGCCGACGGCCCAGCGAGTGATCGCACATCTGGCGTGGCCGAACCCTCGCCGATAGCGTGGCCATGGCCCCGAGGTTCGGGCGACCGAGATGAGGATCACCGTGACCGACGACCGCCTGAGCAGCTATCGAGCGAGTATCGACAACATCGATGCGGCCATCGTGCACATGCTCGCCGAACGGTTCAAGATCACCCAGGCCGTCGGCGAGTACAAGGCGGCCGCGGGTCTGCCAGCAGCCGATCCCGAACGCGAACAGGCTCAGATCGAACGGCTGCAGTCGCTGGCTTCGGCAGCCGGTCTCGACCCGGCATTCACCGAGAAGTTCCTGAGGTTCGTGGTCGCTGAGGTGATCCGTCACCATCAACGCATCGCAACGGATGGCACCGCATGACCGAGCGTGTGGACATCGCCGTGATCGGTGGCGGCCCGGCGGGTGCGGCTGCGGGAATTGCTGCCGCGCAGGCCGGTCTGCGGGTGGTCGTGCTGGAGAAGTCTGAACATGGCCGGGACAAGATCTGCGGTGACGGCTTGACGCCTCGCGCGGTCGCGGCGATGGAGCGGCTCGGTGTGCCGCTCGATGGGGCCCATCGCATCGGTGGCCTCCGGATGGTGGCCGGTCGCCAGGTGCGCGAACTGCCGTGGCCGAGCGGCGGGCGCTTCCCGGATCACGGTGCGGTGTGGCCACGACGACGCCTTGATGCAGCACTGATCGATGCGGCGGCAGCGGCAGGTGCTGATGTGCGCTTCGGGGTGGAGGCCGAACCGGTCATTGATGATGGACGTGTGGTGGGCGTCAGCACACCGAGTGGCCGGATCGATGCCGATCTGGTGGTCGTCGCGGCCGGTGCACCCGGAAAGATCGCGCGCATGCTGGGCGCAGAGCGGGTCACGGACGAACCGTTCGGGTTGGCGATACGCGCGTACGCAGAAACGCCGCGACACGGCGAAGACATGCTCGAGGCCTGCCTGACACTGCGCGACGCGGCCGGCACCCCGGTGCCCGGGTACGGCTGGATGTTCCCCTGCGGCGATGGCACCGTCAATATCGGTGTGGGCGCATTGTCGACCATG
>RFST01000024.1 GCA_009923855.1 Actinomycetota bacterium | reverse complement strand
CGGCGTCAAGTCCGACGCCGGTGTGAAAGCAGAAGTATCGGCCATTCACCCGACCGAGGCCCACCCTCGGCGCCGGCTCGTCGAGGGCGTCGGCCATGAGGGCTGCGGCTTCTAGCGGGTCGTTCGGCAGGCCAATCGTGCGCGCGAAGACGTTGGTCGAGCCCCCGGGCAGTACTGCCAGCGCAGTGTCACTGCCGGCGAGCCCGGTGGCCGCTTCATTCAAGGTGCCGTCGCCTCCGAAGGCCGCCACCACATCCAGGTTTCGTCGTGCCGCATCAGCTGCGAAGCGGGTCGCATGACCTCGTCGGTTGGTCTCGACCACCTCGACGTCATGTCGGCCGGCAGCGCCGAGTGCACGGTGCACGAGCACCGTGTTGCGGGCCGTCACCGACGACGCAAACGAGTTGACGATGAGCAGCACCCGCACCGTGGGCGACGGTAGCAGTCGATTCGACACGCTGGGCTCTGCGCGCCCGCGCGTAATGGGTGTGCACACAGTTGGGATACGGGCTGACCAGTGGGTAACAATGACGCCATGAAGGTGATCGTGTGCGTCAAGCAGATCCCCGACCCGGCAACGCCCGGCGAACTGGATCCCGCAACCAACCAACTCAAGCGCGAGGGCAAGCTGATCCTCGATGAGTCCGATAGCTACGGGGTCGAGATGGCTCTGCAACTCGTCGATGCCGCCGGTGGTGGCGAAGTGGCCATCGTGTCGATGGCGCCGAACGATGAGATGTCGGGCATGCGCACCGCGCTCGCCATGGGCGCGGCGCAGGGTGTGCTGGTCTCCGATCCAGCGCTCGCGGGATCGGATGCGCTGACCACCGCGAAGGTGTTGGCTGCAGCCGTGCAGCGCCTCGGCGGCGCCGACCTCGTGCTTGCCGGTACCGAGTCCTCCGATGGGTACACCGGCACCGTGCCCGAGCAGATGGCCGAAATTCTGGGCCTTCCCTCGGTCACCTTTGCCAAGAGCGTCGCCGTTGACGGTGGCAGCTTGAAGGTCAACCGCCAGACCGAGGCCGGGTACGACGACGTGACCTGCCCACTGCCGGCACTCGTCAGCGTGACCGCCGGCGTCGTCGAGCCTCGCTACCCCAGCTTCAAGGGCATCATGGCCGCCAAGTCGAAGCCGGTCGAGACCGTCACCGCAGCAGATCTTGGTGTGACCCCAGCCGGTTGGGCTGGCGCCGGGCAGACCATCTCCGAAGTTGCGCAGGCACCTGCTCGTGAGGCCGGCACCGTCATTGAAGACGATGGCGAGGCCTTTGGAAAGATCGTCGAGTACCTGGAGGGCCTGAAGGTCATCTGACCCGGGCCGCTGAACCACCCATAGAACGCAGGACAAAGGACACCGAACATGGCCATCTCCACCATCTGGGTCTTCGCACAGGAGGCCAACGGCGCGCCCACTAGTGGCACGCTCGAACTGCTCACCAAGGCGCGGTCGCTCGGCGGCTCGGTCGCTGCTGTCGTCGGCGGCGATGCCTCCGCCATCGCCGGTGCGCTCGGCGAGTACGGCGCCACCACGGTGTACGCCACCGGCGATCTCGCGGGTGCACTGCCCGGTGTGGCCGTCGCCTCCGCGATGAAGGCCCTCATCGACGGCGGTGCCAGCCCCGACCTCATCATGTTCCCCCAGAACTACGAAGGCCGTGACGTTATGGCACGTCTGTCGGTGAAGCTCGACCGCACGGTGTTGACGAACAGCATCGATATCTCGGTCGATGGCGACACCGTCAGCGCCACCACCCCGGTGTTCGGCGGCAACACGCTGGTCACCGCCACATTCACCGGTGCCGGCCCGCACCTTGTGGCATTCCGGCCCAAGTCGTTCGCCGCAGAGTCCACCGGTGGCGGTGCTCCTGAAGTGGTTGCCGCACCCGTACCCGATTTGGGCTCAACTGCGGGCGCTGCAGTGACCGCGGTCCATGTCGAGGAATCCACAGGTCCTAAGCTCGACGAGGCTGACATCGTGGTTGCCGGTGGCCGTGGTCTCGGCGAGGCCGAGAAGTTTGCCATGGTCGACGAACTCGCATCGGTGCTCAAGGGTGCCGCGGGTGCATCACGGGCCATTGTCGACGCCGGGTGGGTGCCCTACTCGATGCAGGTGGGCCAGACCGGCAAGGTTGTGAAGCCGAACGTGTACATCGCTGCCGGCATCTCGGGTGCCACCCAGCACATGGTGGGCATGAAGGGCTCGAAGAACATCATCGCGATCAACAAAGATGCCGAGGCCCCCATCTTCGGTGTGGCCGATCTCGGCATCGTCGGCGACGTGCACAAGGTGCTGCCGAAGTTGATCGAGGCGCTGCAGGCGCGCGGCTGAGCTAGCCGCCGTCTACCGCTAAGAACACCCACGAGAGCCCGTCGTCGGGGGAGTGCGCCACCAGGCGTAGCTCCCATCCGGCGGCGGGCTCTGTGGTGTCCCACCACCACCATCGCAGCGACTGCACTGCGGCACCCAGCTCGGCGCCGTCGCCCCAGTCGTGGTCGACGTCGCACATCGTGGCCAGTAGCCACCACGCGTTGAAGCGTGCGGTCGCCACACCACGGCGGCGCCCATGAGCTGCACCTGAGGCACCGGCCCATACAAGATGGGTCAATGCCGCGTCGAGGTCGATCTCGACGGCGCGAATATGGCGTGGGCCCACCGCGGAGAGGGCAGCGACATGATCGCCCTCAACGCAGATCATCTCGGTGCGTGCGGTGCTGTCGTCGGTCCACACCTGCACGAGGGCACGGAATGCATCGTGGGTGTCGTCATCATCGACGATGACCTGCGGAGGGGGAGACAAATCCACCGGTGTCAGACCTGTGGGGCGCGGCGGCGCCGGCGCATCACAGCCGTCATCGGTGTAGGCCGGGTGCAGATAGTCCGGTTCCCAGGGCCTCGGCTTCGCGGGAAGATCGAGCACGCGGACGGCACCGACTGCTGCCGGGTTCGCGCTCGGGGCGTCGTCGTCGATGTCGTCACCGCGCAGCGCTCGTTCGTGCGCCACGATGTCGCGAATGGGCCCGAGGGGAAGCAACGGGGCTAATTCCGCCCACGTGTGGTGGGTGGCGATGACCTCTGAGAGCGGGCCGGGGGTGAAACGTCCCGCCTCGTCGTCGATGGCCGCGACCGCCCACTCGGCAGGAGCCCAGAGCGCTAGGCGGTACTCGGCCAAAGTAGCGGCGGGCCACAGTTGACGCCCGGTGCGCACCGCTGACCGACAGCGATCGCGGAGGCGCAACAGGCCTGCCCAGTCGCGTGTGGCCACGCGGTCGTCCACACATCGCACGAGGGCATCGAGATCGGCGGAATGAATGGCGGCGTCGAGCACCTCGTCGACCACCGGGTCGTCATCGGTGGGCGATACGTCATCGGTCATCGAGGTGCCGTCCGGATGAGGAGATCCATCGCTGCCTCAGATCAGTGGCCAGGGGTAGCGGTGGCCGGTTGTATCCGCAGGTAGTTCACCAATTGTCAGCAACTCGGCACAGCGCTGTGAGATGGCTGCTACTTCGTCATCGGTGAGCAGTGCCGCGACCTCGAGGGGAACCGATGTGGTGAATGCGTCGAGTCGGGGTACCACCGCGTCGGGCAGAGCGGTGCCAGCGAAGTCCCAGATCACCGTGCGAAGTTTGAATTCCTCGGAAAAACAAAGACCGTTGTCGATCGCCCACACGGTGTCGTGAGCCAGCAGGCAATGCCCGGCTTTACGGTCGGTGTTGTTGGCGACGATGTCGAACACTGCGATGTCGACAAGGCGTTCGTGGAGATCGTCACGGGCTTCGAGCACTGTGAAGTAGTGCTCGCTGTGATCGGCATCGACAAACCACTGAAACGAGCCCTCACCAAGCGGGCCGTCGCGGATCACCGTGGGTGGCACCACGCCGACGCCGAGCGCCTCGCTCACCAGGTAGGCGGCGCGTTCACGGCGGTGCAGCCCGGCGGGGAAATCCCACAGCGGACGCTCGCCGCGCACGGGTTTGTACACGGCGCGTTGGGCCGCGTCGCCCGCGCGTAGGGTCACCAAGAAGGTGGCGTTCGAACTCCACGGAAGCCGACCGTCGATCTCGATGTCGGCGGTGTGGAGAAATGCGATGGGGTCATCGACGCCGTCGAGGGTCAGTTCATTCGCGCGCACGGGTGCCCATCGGGATCGATCGGTCGACTACACCAACGACAGTCGGGGCGCCCAGATGCCACCACCGATTCGGCATGGTCGCAGAAAGCGGCGGCCTGCTCGCGGCTGAGGTGCACACGCACCCGGTCGAGATCATCGTCGATGGGGTCGCCCTCCTCGTCGAGTTCGCCGAGTTCTTCGAGTTGTACCACCACCTGATCGGCACGCGGGTCGTACCCAAGGCCGATTTGACCGAGAACGAAGCGCTCATGCGGCGGGGATGTCATATCGAGCGCGCCGGGCAGGGGCCGGTCGCGTACCGGAGGCAGATCTTGGAGCACATTGCGCAGATGTTCGGCCATGGCCGCCACCTGTACCTTTTCGCACTTCACATCAACATGGTCGGCGCCGACGCGGACCTGCAGGTAGAACGTGCGTTGACCGGGCCGGCCGATGGTGCCGGTGGTGAACACATCGACGCTGTCGTATGAGGTGTCGTCGGGGTCGAGTCCGCTCATGTCAGACACCTCACGAGAGGGCGAGATCGCCGATCGGGCCGCCGGTTGTGTTCACAGCGAGTACCGCTGGGCCGTGATCCGACCAGGCCAGTGCCGACACCGAACAGGTGGAGATCACGATTCGTTGGAACAGATCGAGGTGGGTGCCCACGGCATGAGCGACAGCGGCCTTGATTGGGTCGGCATGTGACACGCACACGATGGTGCCACCCGGATGAGCCGCGCGCAGCCGATCGAGGGCGCTCACAATGCGTACCTGCATTTCGGTGAAGCTCTCACCGTTCGGGAACCGGAAGGTTGATGGTGCTCGCTGCACGGTGGCCCATTCGGGCTTCTTCATAAGTGCCGACAGTTCGGCCCCGGTCCAATCGCCGAAGTCGCATTCGAGCAAACCCCGGTCGACTCGTGCGCGAAGGCCGCGAGCAGCGGCGATGGGCGCCGCGGTTTCGCGGGCCCGTTCAAGTGGCGAGCAATACACGGCATCGACCCGTGCAAGAGCGCCGATGCGTTCACCCGCCGTCACTGCCTGGGCTCGGCCGGTGTCGGATAGGTGCAGCCCTTTCGCGCGTCCGGGCAGAACTTTGCCTGTTGTGGGCGTGTTGCCGTGACGGACCAGCAGCACTGTGGTGAACGCCGGCGCCGATCTGGTGCGCTTCTTTGACGGTGTCGCTTTCGTGGCCATCGGCATTCCAACCTACTGTGCGGTGCCATGGGGGACATCGGCGAGCGAGATGATCTGGAGCAGCTCGCGGCCGACATTGTGGACTGCCGACGTTGTCCACGGCTGGTGCAGTGGCGAGAGCAGGTGGCACGAGAGCGGCGCGCGGCGTACCGAGATGAGGAGTACTGGGGGCGACCGATCACTGGTTTCGGGGATCCGGCAGCGCGCATCATGGTGCTTGGCCTGGCGCCGGCCGCGCATGGAGCAAACCGCACTGGTCGGGTGTTCACCGGGGATCGCAGTGGCGACTGGTTGTTTCGAGCGATGCATACTGCCGGACTTGCCAACCAGCCCACGTCAACCCATCGTGACGACGGGCTGGTGTTGCGCGATGCGTGGGTGAGTGCCGCGGTGCGCTGCGCTCCACCGCAGAACCGGCCATCGGTCGACGAACGTGATGCCTGTGCCGGTTTTCTGGAACGCGAGTTCGCACTGTTGACCCGGGTGCAGGTGGTCGTGTGCCTTGGTGGTTTCGGGTTCGAGGCCGCGTGCCGGCACCTGGGTGTGCGACCCCGTCCACGCTTTGGGCATCTCGTTGAGGTTCCGGTGGCCGATGGGCCGACCTTGCTGTGTTCGTACCACCCGAGCCAGCAGAACACCTTCACCGGACGGCTGACAGAAACAATGTTCGACGCGGTGTTCGAACGGGCGGTGGCATTGGCCGATAACCTCACGACACCGTGAGCCGTCGTCGAACCTCTCTCGCCTCTCTGGCTGTACTCGCAGCCGTCGTCGCGGCGGGTTGCTCATCGCCACCTCCGCCCAAAGAAGTGGCGATTGAGATGATCGAGTCGTTGCGCAACACGGACACCGGCGACGGAGTGCCCATTTCTGATGCGGCTGTTGATTGCATGCTGGCAAAGGTCAACAACGACTACACCGAGGACATGGTGGCCGCGATTGCTGGCGCCGACCAGTTGAGTCTCGACGGGTTCAGCGCCGACCTCGCCACCTGCCTCACCGCAGGTTCCTGACAAGGCGCCGTGAGGCGCGATCGACCCGGGGTTGATCAGTCGGCTGGTGCCGGAGCAGGCGCGGGCGCAGCCGCCTTCTTCTTGGGCGGTGGCACACCAATCGTTGGTGCCGGATCGGCGTCTTTTGGCCAGCGGCGACGGCTGACGATCGACAGCATGCGGAGCAGCTTCATCGCCTTCTCGTCCTCTTGGGCTGGTCGCGCGATGATCGATCCGTCGGCGATCATCCGGTTGATGACCTCCACGCCGAGATCGGTGCGCACGATCGTGAGCGTCCAATCGTTGTCCTCGCCGATGCCGCCGGTGGATACATCGGCATGCTCGGCGGCGAAGTCGGGGCAGTGCATACATCCCTTACGGGTCCACTGGTGGCATTCCTTCAGATCGATCTCGTGGAACGAACCGTCCTTCATCCAGATCTGGAAGGCGCCCTTGATGTTCATCTTGACCATGTCCTGCTTGCGCAAGCCGTATTTGGCCTCGAACAGTTCGGCGAAGATGGCGTCATCGAAGGTCTTCGAGCAGAGCAGGCCGATATTGAATAAGAACGGCTTCGACACCTTCCCCGCTCGACGGTCCCACATGGTGGGCGGTGAGGAGGTCTGGCACCCCATACCGACCAGAGCGAGGCGCTCATGGCCGGCTTCTTTGGCGTCGCGCAGAGCCAACGGGTTTGCGCAGTAGGTGTACCGGCTGCCGGCGGTGGCAAGGATTTCCTCACGGGTTGATACGACCTGCGGCTTCGCCTTCCACCGGTCGTCGTCTTCCACGCCCGACACCAACGCGGCATCGATGTAGTCGTTCTCGCGTAGCCACAGCAGCATCGCCGACACCAGGCCACCGTCTTGGCCCATCTTGTGCACCATGTCGTCGCTAGCGCGGGTGAGCAACAACTGCTGCCAGATGCCAGCCATTTCGTCGGGTTCACGCACCCGCCCGAAGAGGTGCATGTCGGCTGCGGGTTCCCAGGCGCCGAAGCGAGGGCAGGCGCGGGTGCAGGTGGTGCAGCCCTTCTCGCCATGCACGCAGTTGTCGAGGCCGAGTTCTTCTTCGAGATGGAACGGCAGGTACTTGCCTTCGACGTGTTCGTACCCGATCACGTCGTGTGGGCATGTCACCACACACCCCGAGCAGCCAGTGCACAAGCCGGTGGTCACAACCTCGGCGTAGAGCTCTTTCCACTGGGCGGTCCAGCGGGCCGGCTTGGCCGGGGCATCGGGGGTGGCGGTATCGGTCATGGCCCCACGCTACGCGACGTCCGCAGATGCATCATCGTCGGGCGCGTGGCTCGGCGCTCAGACAGCGCTGGCGCCCTCGTCGCCAGTGCGGATGCGCACCAGTCGCTCCACTGGGGTCACCCACACTTTGCCGTCGCCGATCTTGCCGGTGGCAGCAGCGGCAACAATGGCATCGACCACGCGGTCGGCGTCGGCGTCGTCGGTCACGATCTCCACGCGCACCTTGGGCACAAAATCAATTTGGTATTCGGCACCACGGTAGGTCTCGGTGTGGCCGCCCTGGCGGCCAAAGCCGCGTACCTCGGTCACTGTCATGCCCGCAACACCTGCGTCCTTCAACGCCTGCTTGACGTCGTCGAGACGGAACGGTTTGACAACGGCTGTAACGATCTTCATCTGCACATCATGCCTGATAGGCAGACTCGCTATGGACGCTTTGGTCAAGTCCTGTGAGTTCGTCACTTTCGCTGACCCGCAGGCCGATGGTGCGTTGAATGGCTTGGGCGATCACCCAGGTCACAACGAACGAGAAGGCCATGACGGCAACAGCCGCGACAATTTGATCTTTCAGCAGTTCGCCTCCACCACCAAAGAACATGCCGTCGAAGCCATCGGCATTCACAGATGTGTCAGCAAAGAATCCGAGCAAGACGGTGCCGACGAGACCTCCGACGAGATGCACTGCGATGACGTCGAGCGAGTCGTCGACCTTCAGGCGTCCTTTCAGGCCGAGAGACAAGTAGCACAGGGCACCGGCAATTGCGCCGATGATGAGCGGTGAGGCATCGCCGATGAAACCAGCGCACGGGGTAACCGCCACAAGACCTGCAACCGCACCTGAAGCAGCTCCGAGTGTGGTGGCATGGCCGGTCTTCACTCGTTCAATGAGCAGCCATGCGAGCATTCCCGCTGCTGCGGCCAGATGGGTGTTGACGACGGCTTGGGCAGCAATGCCGTTAGCTGCAAGTGCAGACCCGGCATTGAATCCAATCCAGCCGAACCACAAGATTCCTGTTCCAAGAACAGTGAAAGGGAGGTTGTGTGGCGGCATTGGCTCTGCCCCGTGGCCTTTGCGTGGTCCGATAACCATGACCACTGCAAGAGCCGCGACGCCAGCGTTGATGTGGATGGCCGCCCCGCCGGCGAAGTCGAGTGATCCCATGGCGTAGATCCAGCCATCGGCGTTCCAGACCCAACGCGCGACGGGGGCATACACGACCACCGACCAGATGGCGATGAGAAGTGCGTAGGAGCCAAAACGTAAACGATCTGCGGTGGCTCCCGTGATGAGAGCTGGCGTGATCACCGCAAACATCATCTGGAATGCGACGAACGCCATCGTTGGTATCGATCCGTCATCGGTGAGCCCGCTGAGAAAGAGGTGGCTGGCATCGCCAACAATTGAGTTGCTTCCTCCGAATGCCAAGGAGTAACCGATAGCGCTCCACAGAACACTGATGATGCCCATCGCAAAGATGTTCTGCATCAGCATTCCGAGCACGTGGCGTGCCCTCACCATTCCGCCGTAAAAGAACGCCAGCCCTGGCGTCATGAAGAGCACAAGTGCGGCTGAAATCAGCACCCATGCGGTGTCACCGCTGTTGAACATTGCATCATCCACAGCGCTGGAAGGTAGGAACCAGATGTTTCCACAATGTTTCGGGAATGTGTGCCCTTGCCGAATTGGCGTCTGCAGGTGCGATGACGCCGGTCGTGTCCGCAGCGCAGCTGTGGCACTCGGACCGCATATTCAGAAGAAACGTTGGATTGCTGGGCCGACGGTGATGACGTGTTGATTGACGAGATGTGGCTCGGGACGACAAACGCCCCCGGGCCACATGTGACCCGGGGGCGCCCCTACCCCGCACGTGGGGGTGTCGGGCGGGCGGTCTCGGCTCAGACGGCCTGCGCTCCTTCCTCACCCGTGCGGATACGCACCAGTCGGTCGACCGGTGAGACCCAAACCTTGCCGTCACCGATCTTGCCGGTGGCGGCTGATGAGACGATCGTGTCCACGACCTGATCGGCGATGGCGTCGTCGACCACGACCGACAACGACACCTTGGGCACGAAGTCGATCTTGTACTCGGCGCCGCGGTAGGTCTCGGTGTGGCCGCCCTGGCGGCCGAAGCCGCGCACCTCGGTCACGGTCATACCCGCGACTCCGATGCCCTTCAGGGCGTCTTTCACGTCGTCCAACTTGAACGGCTTGATGACTGCTGTGATGAGTTTCATGTGATTTCCGTTTCTCGTTCTGTGTGGACCTGATCAGGAGGTGGTCGTGACCGAGTCGCCGGCGTAGCCAGCGAGGCCGTGCTCGAGGACGTCGAGACCCTGCGTTTCCTCCTCGGCCGAGACGCGCAGGCCGATGGTCGCCTTGATGATGGCGAACAGGATGCCGGTGGTGATCGCGACCCAGAGGGCGATGATGATGACCATCACGGCCTGCATGGCGAGCTGGTCGATGCCGCCGCCGAAGAACAGACCTGCATCCTCGCGACCGAGAAATGCGTCGTCGTACTGGGCGAAGAGGCCGATCGACAGGGTGCCCCAGATGCCGACCACGCCGTGCACCGAGATGGCGCCTACCGGGTCGTCGACGCGGACCTTGTCGAAGAACAGCACCGAGAACACCACGAGCAGACCGCCGACACCGCCGATGATCACCGACGAGATCGGGCCAACCGCGCCGCAGGGGGCGGTGATGGCCACCAGGCCGGCGAGCGCGCCGTTGCCGATCATGGCGAGGTCGGGCTTGCCGGACTTCATCCAGATCGTGACAGTGGAGATCAAGGCGCCAGCAGCTGCGGCGAGCATGGTGTTCACACCGACGCTCATCACGTACTGGTCAGCAGCAAGCTCCGAACCGGGGTTGAAGCCGAACCAACCGAGCCACAAGATGAACACACCGAGGATGGCAAAGGGAATGTTGTGACCGGGGATCGCGCGGGGCTTTCCGTCGGGGCCGTACTTGCCGAGGCGTGGGCCGAGTGCGATGGCGCCCATGAGAGCGGCAACACCACCGGTCATGTGCACGATGGCCGAGCCGGCGAAGTCCGAGTAGACGGCATCGCCGATGCTCATGCCGGCAATCCAGCCGCCGCCCCAGGTCCAGTGGACAACGACGGGGTAGATGAATGCACACATTACGACCGAGAACACCAGGTATGCGCTGAACTTGGTGCGTTCCGCCATGGCTCCGGATGCGATGGTCACCGCGGTGGCGGCGAACACGGCCTGGAAGAAGAAGGTCGTCGCGGGGCTCAACCCACCGTCGAACGCCGAGTAGTCGTCGTAGCCGGTGAGGAAGAAGTTGTCGCCGCCAATCCACTTGCTGCCACCGCTACCGAAGGCGAAGGCGTAGCCGGTGGCGAAGAACGCGAGGATGCCGATCGTGGCGTCCGCGAGGTTCTTCGCAAAAATGTTGACGACATTCTTCGCACGGGTCAGGCCCGCCTCGACGAGCGCGAAGCCCGCCTGCATGAAGAACACCAGGATGCCGGCGATGAACACCCACAGGTTGTCGAGGACGACCTGGATGTCCTCTGGGGTGAGTTCTTGAGCGAAACCGACGTTCGGCGTGAGTGCCAGCAGTGCCAGCGTGCCGCCGAGGCCGGAGATGACGCGAAGTGCACGTGTGCGCACGGGTCCTCCTTAGGGGTCGGGTGGGGGATCCACCTCAATTCGGGTAGGGATGCCCCACGGCCACGCTGCCCGGGACAACTGAGAAGTTAGGAGGCACTTTTTTCGGCGATGTCGCCTCAATGTTTCCAGTTCGTGACCAGTGCGTCCGGAGCCACATCGAGGATTGTGGGGACGTCAGACAACGGCACACGTCTATCGAGAGCATGACGGCGCAGGACGTCGGGGGTTAGGCGACAGGGCGCGCCGCGACAACGCGGCCTCGTCGCGCTGACGGGCGAGGGCGAGATCTATGGGCGGTGTAGCGCCAGCGATTAACGCGCCAACATCCAGCCGCGGCGGCGCACGGTGATCAGGCGATCGGCTCCGACCAGGCGGCGGATGTCGACCATGAGGGCGTCACAGCGGCGTGGGCCAAGGTCGGCAATACCGGCCGCGCGGGCGAGCTCGGCTCGGCTCACCACGCGACCTGCGCGGTCGAACAATGTTGCGTACACCGCTGCTCCGGCCGGGCCGAGGCGGTCGGCAACCACATCGGGATGCGGTGGACGATCCGCGGGATGGTTGAGATCGTCGAGGATGGGGGAGGTATCGGCGAGGCTCATGGCCACAGCGTTGCGGGCGCACGTGTCGGTTGTGTTGGGGGAGTGTGAACACCGTGTTTCTGCCCGAACGGTGATCCGAAGGAGGTGATCGTGACCACGGTTACCGATCGGTAGGCGCGCTCGGGCAGACTGTGGCCATGGATCTCTCGTACCCCACCGAAGCCGAGGATTTCCGCGTCGACATCAGGGCGTGGCTCGAAAACAACCTGCCCGAGGGCTGGTTTGACGAGGGATTCGAGATGACCGCCGACGAACGCTCCGAGTTCAACCGCACGTGGCCCCAGAAGCTGTTCGAAGGCGGATGGATCTGCGCGACTTGGCCCACCGAGTACGGCGGCAAGGGGCTGACCACGATGCAAGGTGTGGTGTTGGCAGAAGAGTTCGCCCGTGCTCGTGCACCGATGCGCGGCGACTTCTTCGGTGACACATTGGTGGGGCCCACCTTGTTGCAGTGGGGAACCGAGGAGCAAAAGCGCGAGTTTCTTCCCGGCATCCTCCAGGGCCGCACACGCTGGTGTCAGGGTTTCTCCGAGCCGAACTCGGGATCTGATCTGGCCAGTTTGAAGACATCGGCTGTGCTCGATGGCGATCAGTGGGTGATCAACGGTCAGAAGGTGTGGACCACCCAGGGCCATCACGCGGACTACTGCTTCTTGCTGACCCGCACCGATACCGATTCGCCGAAGCACGCGGGTATCTCGTATCTGCTGGTGCCAATGGATCAACCCGGTATCGAGGTGCGTGGCATCACCCAGCCCGACGGCACCGCCGAGTTCTGCGAAGTGTTCTTCACCGATGCGAAGTGCCCGAAGGACAATGTCGTCGGTGGCGTCAACAACGGTTGGAAGGTGGCGAACTCGACCCTCGCGTTCGAGCGCGGGCAGTCAGCCACCACGGGGTATCGCCGCTTCGAGGAGGAGTACCGCTTGATGGTGGAGGCTGCCACCGCCAACGGGGCCATCTCCGACCCGGTGATTCGCCAGCGCCTCATGGAGTACTACACGAAGATCCAGATCCTGAAGGTGAACGGCTTGCGCAACCTCACGGTGGCGGTGACCGGCAAGAAGGATCTGGGGACGATTGCCCTGGGCGCGACCAACAAGATGTTCTGGTCGGAAATGCACAAGGCAGCCATGGAACTCGCGCTCGATATCCATGGCGCGGACGCCATGCTCGTCGACAGTGGGCCCCCCAGTGGCTCGTGGCCCGGTGCGATGCGCGAGAAGCGCCGTGACGGCTATCCGGTCAGCGGCATGATGTCGGCGTTCTTCTTCTCGCGGTCGGAGACGATCTGGGGCGGAACCAGCCAGATTCAGCGCAACATCGTGGGCGAGCGCGTGCTCGGGCTGCCAAAAGAGCCCAAGCCACCATCGGGTGACTGACACGCCGCCGCCGGCCACGTGATCGAGTGCACGACTCGTTCGCGGGCGCGTGACGTCACGCGTGACGTCATATGAAGAATCGATGACCACGGCGTGCGCGCCTCGCTCGGCGCCGCCGGCGATCTAACGTGGCCTAATGGACCCCTCGGTGAAAGATGGTCGGTCGGCGGCCGAAGCGGCGGTTCTCGCCGACATCATCGACGGGGTTGGGGTCGATGGCCTTGTCGAACGGCAGGCGGCAGCCGAGGCCGAAATTCTGACCATGGGCATCTCGTTCACGGTGTACACCGATGGCGACAACATTGATCGTTCGTGGCCTTACGACGTGATCCCGAGGATTATCGATGGCGCTCGTTGGGACCTCGTCGATGCCGGTCTGCGTCAACGCCTCAATGCGTTGAACCGCTTCATCGATGATGTCTACGGCGATCAGTGCATCATCGCCGACGGGGTGTTCCCTGCAGAGCTGCTGGCCGATTCGGTGAATTACCGCCCGGAATGTCGGGGTGTGCGTCCAGCGGGCGGTGTGTGGGCCCACATCTGTGGTTCGGATCTGGTGGAGCATGACGGGCAGTTCTTCGTGTTGGAGGACAATCTGCGTGTGCCGTCGGGCGTGAGTTACATGCTGGAGAACCGGGCGGTGACCAAGCGGGTCTTTGCCGACCTTTTTGCTAGCCGCAACATTCGCCCAGTCGACAACTACACGGATGAGTTGCAGCGCGTGTTGACCGCGATTGCGCCGACCGGTGTGCGGCGACCCCAGATTGTGGTGCTGACGCCGGGCATCTTCAACTCGGCATATTTCGAGCATTCGTTCCTCGCTCAGCGTCTCGGGGCCGAACTGGTGGAGGGGGCCGACCTCGTCGTTGGTGAGGATGACCGCGTGTACATGCGCACCATCGAGGGTCTCGAACGGGTCGATGTGATCTATCGACGTATCGATGACGTGTTCCTTGATCCGACCGTGTTCCGCGAGGACTCGCTCATTGGAGTGCCGGGCCTGATGCGGGCCTGGTCCGCGGGCAACGTAGCGATTGCAAATGCACCCGGTGCCGGTGTTGCCGACGACAAGGTCGTGTACGCCTGGGTGCCCGACATGATTCGCTACTACCTCAGCGAGGAACCACTGATTGAGAATGTGCCGACGTGGCGATGCATGTATGACGATGAGCGCCGACACGTCCTCGACAACCTCGACCAACTCGTGGTGAAGCCCGCGAACGAGTCGGGCGGATACGGATTGATGATCGGCGATCGTGCCACCGACGATGAGCGCGCTAATTGCGCGGCCGCCATCGAAGCCGATCCACGTAACTGGGTGGCGCAGCCAATTCTCAACCTGTCGAGTGAACCCACCGTGGTCGGCAATGGGGATATCGGCGCCCGCCATGTCGATCTGCGTCCTTTCGTGTTGTCGGGTGCCGGAGGGTTTGTCACCGCAGGTGGCCTCACCCGAGTGGCTCTTCGCGAAGGATCTCTGGTGGTGAACTCATCCCAAGGTGGCGGCAGCAAGGACACGTGGGTGGTCGACGTTGCACCGGGGGATATCTGATGGCGTTGCTATCGCGGGTCGCAGACCGTGTGTACTGGGGGGCGCGCCAGATGGAGCGTGCCGAGGACATCATGCGTGCGTTCAGCGATGTGTTCATCGACTTCCCAATGGCTGCCGGGTTGTCATGGGAGCCCTTGGTCGCGATTTCCGGCTCGGCGCCGCTGAGCGACGTTGCCAGCAGCGACCGCGGGGAGGCCGCCGTCGTCAAATTCATCATCGATGATGCGGCCAACCCGGGCAGTATTCGATCCAGCGTGGAAGCAGCGCGTGAGAACCTGCGCACCACACGAGAAGTCATGCCGCGGGAGGCGTGGTCGGCGGTGAACCAGTTGGCGTTGTTCGTTCGCGCCGAAGCCACCGGCGCACTTGATCGTCGCCGACGCGACCGGGTGCTGGCGCGCGTGGTCGAGATCTCACGCCGCCTCGATGGGGTGCTGGAGTCGACGATGACGCGCGACGCGGCCTATCGCATGTGGCGCCTCGGGCGCTTGGTGGAGCGAGTCGACATGACCACCCGGGTCATCGGCGTGCGCGCCGCCACGCTGATGCAGTCCACGGCTCACGGCCCCAGCACGCTCAATGAGGTGCAGTGGATGGGCGTGTTGCGGTCGCTCTCGGCGCTGCAGATGTATCAGCGCGCAGTTCGTGGCCCAATCGATACCAGCGACGTGCTGGGGTTCTTATTGCACCACGAGGGTTTCCCGCGGTCGGTGCGCGGTTGCCTCAGCGCGATCAGGGCCGAGGTCATTGCCTTGCCAGCACCCGGGCCGGTGCTGGATGCGTTGTCGATCGTTGAGCACACGTTGGCGTCTGTGAACGCCGAGGGTGGTGATGGCGCAGCTCTTGACGACATGATGGACCGGTTGCAGATCGCCATTGCCGATGTCGACCGTGCCATCATTTCTCGCTACGTCCGCTGGTGACAGTCCGACACCCAACCTGATGGAATCCCCCGTGTCATCTGATCCTCACGTCGCAGCGACTACCCCGCAGGCCATTGTGGGCGACATCTGCGCTAGTG
>RFST01000230.1 GCA_009923855.1 Actinomycetota bacterium | reverse complement strand
GGTGCGGGCTGCGTCTTCGACCGTGCGATCGGTGCTGTGCAGCGCCGACTCCACGGTCAACACGAGGAAGGGCATCGCCACGAAGAGCTGCGCGATGACCACCGCTGGTGTTGTGAACGGCAGTCGGATTCCGAACCAGTCGTTCAGTGATGCACCGATCAGTCCGCGGCGTCCGAGCGCAGCCAGCAGGGCCACGCCGGCCACCACCGGCGGCAGCACCATCGTCAACGTGCAGACCGCTCTGATCACATGCCGTCCCGGCAATTGGGTGCGGGCCAGAACCCACGCCAGCGGGAGACCGAGAACCAGTGCGCAGGCGGTGGCGATGACGCTGGTGAACAGCGACTGCCTCACGCGGTGCGGATGCGGTGAACAGATCACCCACATCTGACCAGGGCACTCGTAGCACCAGCGCGAGCAGCGGCAACGCAAAGAACACCACGGCGATCACGGCCAACGCCACGATGGGGACGGGCGTGCGCGGCGCGGTGCGCTGGCGACGGGTGCGCTGCGATGTCACGGTGAACTGAACCCCCGTGCCGTCAACGCCGCAGTTGCGACAGGGCCACCGAGGAACGCAATGAAGTCGACCGCTGCGGCATTTGTGGCGTCAAGGGCCACTGCGGGGTACTCAGCGGTGATACGCGCCGCATCTGGGTGGCCGAGGGGTACCGCGGTGACCGCTGCGGTGTCGTCATCGGTGGTGTCGTCATCGGTGGTGTCGCGGCCAGCAATGTCGCTGGCGTACACGATGCCCGCATCAACCTCGCCGAGGGCCACCCGGGTGACGACTGCACGCACATCGGTCTCGAACGTCGTTGGGGTGACGACCACGCCCGCGGCATCAAGGGCTCGTCGCGCGTAGTCGCCAGCAGGCACCTCGGGAGCCGCGATGGCGATGAGCAGGTCGGGGCGCTCAAGATCGGCGAGGCCGGTGATGCCGAGCGGGTTGTCGCGCTCCACCGCGATGACAAGTGAGTTCCGAGCGATGGTCACCGGCATGCCGTGTCCGTCGATCGCGGTGATCACTGCATCCATCTGCGCGGGGTTCGCCGAAATGAACACGTCGGCCGGGGCACCATCGATGATCTGCGCGGCCAAGGTGGAGGAACCGGCATACGACACTCGCACCGGCGATCCTCCCGCGGCGGAGTATTCGACGATGACGTCGTCGAGCGCGTCGGTGAGCGACGCAGCGGCGAACACGGTGAGGGCGGTGTCATCGCTGCTGCACGAATTGAGCAGGCTGACCGCGCAGAGGCCGACGACCAGTGCACGCCACGCCGGCGTGAACCACAGGCGTCGAGGTGCACGGCGTTGACGATCGATCACCGGCGAAGGTTATGCAGGGCCGTCACTAATAGTCAAAAAGTGACTAGTGAGTCTGCGGTGGCTACCGTGAGGCCATGAGCACTGACACCGCCGCTATGCCGCTCGCTGATGGCGTGTGCCTGTGCCTCATCGACGAAGCGGATGATGACCACCCCATCCACGGGTGGCACCTCGTCCGTCTCCTTGCGCCCGGCGGCGACATCGGCCGCATCTGGAGCCTGTCACGAGCGCTGACCTATCGCAGCGTCGACCGCCTCATCGACCGCGGTCTGGTGACCCGTGACGACCATGGCGATGACCGCCGCCGCCATCTCCACCCAACGGCTGCCGGCCGACGTCACGCACGGGCATGGCTGGACGCACCGGTGCAACATGTCCGCGATCTACGCACCGGCTTCCTCGTCGCCGTCGAACTACGTCGTCGCCGCGGGCTCGATATTGGCGGATACGCGGCGCGCCAACTCGAGGTGCTCTCCCCTGCTCTTGATGTACTCATCCATGGCATCGCCGCCGAGGATGACGTCGATCCAGTGGCGCGTTGGCGCCATCACTCGGCTGGAGCGGCACGGGCGTTTCTCATCGACATGTCACAGGGGCACTCCCCCACGTCGTGAGCTGCACCGCGCGCCGACATCACGCTCCACCGCGGGCGGCGCGGTGACTACCATCTGAGCATCAGCCGGCGTTCAAGGAGGGGGAACGACATGGCAGAACCGTCAATCGCTGCGGGTAGCACCGCGGTGGCACTGCTCGACGACACCATCGATAGGAATTTTGCAGCCACCGTCGCTGCGCACCCCGACCGCGAGGCACTCGTGGTGCGCCATCAGGGCATCCGCTGGACCTATGCCGAGCTCGACGCCGAGGTGCAGACCCTCGCGCGTGCGCTCATGGCATCGGGGGTGCGCACCGGTGACCGCATTGGGCTGTGGTCGCCGAACCGCTACGAGTGGGTGCTCGCCCAATATGCCACTGCACGTATCGGCGCGATCATGGTGTGCATCAACCCGGCGTACCGCACCCACGAGTTGAGTTTCGCCGTCAGCCAATCGGGCTGCTCGATGCTGCTGGCGGCTCCCGAGTTCAAAACCAGTGACTACCGCGCCATGTGGGCCGCCGTTGCCGATACCTGCCCCGAGGTGCGTGCCGCGGTGTTCTTCGACACCGACGAGTGGCAGGGCC
>RFST01000229.1 GCA_009923855.1 Actinomycetota bacterium | reverse complement strand
CCGATGGGCGGGCTCAGTAACCCGGTGTGCCCATGTCGACTTCGCTGCCGAGTCGCAGCGCCGTCGCTCGACCTGCATCATCGAGATCGAACACAACCCGTTGACCCTGGCGCAGCATGCGGAACACAGAGCCATCGAGGGCACCATCGGCGATCTCGTAATCGGCGAGATCGGTATCGCACATGATCAGACCCTGCGCGGTGGCTGGGTCATAGGCCTTGACGACTCCCTGCATGGAACGTGATTCTAGGTCGGGCTGGGCTCTCAGCCAGCCTTGACGACCTTGCCCGCCTTGATACAGCGGGTGCAGACGTTCATGCGGCGCGGCGCTCCACCGACGAGGGCGCGCACACGCTGGATGTTCGGATTCCAGCGACGCTTCGTCCGACGATGCGAGTGCGACACCGACATGCCCCACGACGGACCCTTGCCGCAGACCTCACACGTTGATGCCATGTCTCGAAACTCCTTGGGATAGGTCCGGTACCTCACCGAACCACGACCCCCACACGCTATCGGTTGAGGTGCCCGACAGCACCTGCGCCGGTCACCCCATGTGAGCTATTGGGTAGATTCGGCGGGGTGGGCGCCTCACACCACCGAGCGGGAGCGGTCATCGACGACGCCGTCAGCCCTGTCACAGCGGTGGCCCCGGCAGCTGGGTGGGTGGCCCGCCGATGAGTGATGGTGACCGGTCGACGTTCGGGGATTCACCGACCACGGCCGATGCCCCGCTGACCTGGAGCGACCTCGCAGCGATCGGAATCGATCGGCTTCGCGGTGTGGGAGATGCGCGGCTGGCGGCATTGCGCGCCGTCGGCATCTCCAATGTCGCCGATCTGCTCATGACCTACCCGCGTCGTTGGATCGATCGCACCCGCCAGCGCAGCATCATCGACCTCGTGCCCGGCGAGGAGACATTGCTCGTGGTCACGGTCCGCTCGTGTGAGGAGCGACGACTGCGCGGCAACCGCACCATGGTGGTCGCCCGGGTGGGTGATGACACCGGTGCAATGTCGCTCACATTCTTCAATCAGCGATGGCGTACCAGGCAGTTGACACCGGGTCTCACGGTTGCGGTCTTCGGTCGAGTCGAAACCTTCCGTGGTGTGCCGCAGATGACCAATCCCGTCGTCGATCCTGTCGGCGATCGCACCGGCCGCGTCGTGCCGGTGTACCCGCAGAGCGAGAAATCACGCATCACCACTTGGGAACTGGCCTCGTTGATCGAGCAGGCGTTGCGGCGGTGTTCTGCCCGCTCGATCGCCGATCCATTGCCCGAGCCCATGCGCGAGCGACACGGGATGATGACGCGGTCCGCGGCCATGTCGGCAATCCATCGCCCCGAGAGCATCGATGACGTAGAACCGGCACGGCGCCGTCTCGCCTTCGACGAACTGCTACGTGTGCAGGCAGTGCTTGTTCAGCGCAAAGTCGCGATCGAGAACGAGGCGGGGGGAGTCGCCCATCCCAGCGACAGCGAATTGGTCAGGCGATTCCATGCCTCGCTCCCGTATGACCTCACTGCGGCACAGGCACGGGTGATCGACGAGATTCATCACGACATGGCATCGGTGGTGCCAATGCATCGGCTGCTGCAGGGCGACGTCGGCGCGGGCAAGACACTCGTTGCGGTGTCGGCCCTGCTCGTTGCCGTCGACGGCGGCTACCAGGGAGCGCTGATGGCACCAACGGAAGTGCTCGCCGAACAGCACGGCCGGGCGATTGAGGCCATGCTCGGCGATCTCAACGTGAGCGACCCGACCAACCTTCTCGGTGCGCGGCCGATTCGAGTGGAGGTGCTCACCTCGAGCACTGCCGCGGCCCAGCGTCGCGACGTTCTTGATGGGCTTGCCAGCGGTGCGGTCGACCTGGTGATCGGCACCCATGCACTGATCCAGGACTCGGTCGCGTTTCATCGACTCGGTATCGCCGTCGTCGATGAGCAACATCGCTTCGGCGTAGAGCAGCGTGCGGCCCTTCGCGACAAGGCGGGGGCCGCGGTGCCGGATCTGCTGGTCATGACAGCCACTCCCATCCCGCGCACCGCTGCCATGACCGTCTACGGCGACCTTGACGTCAGCGTGCTTGACGAACTCCCGCCAGGGCGCACACCAATCGCGACAACACGAGTGAGCGGCGACGCCGGCCGTTCGACGGTGTGGCAGACCATTCGCGACGAGGTGAACTCGGGACGGCAGGCCTATGTGGTGTGTCCACTGGTTGAAGAGTCTGAACGTGTGGAGGTCGCCTCCGCCGAGCAGACCTTTGAGGACTTGGCGTCCGGCGCATTACACGGGCTACGTCTGGGCCTTCTGCACGGACGGATGTCATCAGCCGACAAGGAGTCGGTGATGGCGGCGTTTCGCGAGGGCGACATTGATGTGTGCGTTGCCACCACGGTGATCGAGGTCGGTGTGGACGTTCCCAACGCAACGGTGATGGCCATCGTGGATGCCGACCGTTTCGGCATTGCCCAACTGCACCAGTTGCGTGGTCGCGTCGGTCGTGGACGGCAT
>RFST01000228.1 GCA_009923855.1 Actinomycetota bacterium | reverse complement strand
TCGATGGCGACACCGTGTTTGCCCTGTCCACGGCAGCATCCTCAGATACGCCGATGAACCACCGCGGCGTTGACGCGCTTGGGGCGGCCGCGGCTGCGGTAACCGCCGCCGCCATTGCCGACGCAGTGATGAGTGCGGACAGTGCGCCCGACGTTCCCGCGCTCTGCGAGCTCTGCCCATCGGTGAGGGCGCGATGAGCGAGGTTCTCATCATCACCACCCCGGCTGAATTGCGGGCTCGGTCACGAGCGTGGCGTCGCGACGGCATGAGCGTGGCGCTCGTACCCACGATGGGTGCATTGCACGCAGGGCACATGTCGCTCATCGCAGATGCGGCCAGTCGTTGCGATCGGGTGATCGTCTCCATCTTCGTGAACCCGCTGCAGTTCGACCGTGACGCCGACTTCACCGCCTATCCCCGCCCGATCGATGACGACGTCGCCGCATGCAGAGCCGCCGGTGTGCATGCCGTCTATGCGCCCACCGCCGCGACGATGTATCCCGACGGGCATGACACCTTGGTGAACCCCGGCGCAATCGCGACGCGATGGGAGGGCGAGTACCGCCCCGGCCACTTCACCGGTATGGCCACAGTGGTGACCAAGTTGTTGAACACCGCAGAAGCCGACATTGCCGTCTTCGGCGCAAAAGATGCCCAGCAGGTCGCCATCGTGACCCAACTCGTTGCCGACTTGGATATCGGCACTGAGATCGTCGTCGGGGCAACAGTGCGCGAACCTGACGGGCTCGCAATGTCGAGCCGGAACCGGCACCTCACCGACGATCAGCGTCGCGCTGCCACATCGATCGACGAGGCGCTGCGCTACATCGCCGATGAGGTCGCCCATGGAGCCGATATCGACCACGCCGTCGCCACCGGACGCGAGATCATCACCGCTGCCGATGACACACGCATCGACTACCTGGCTGTTGTCGATCCGCGCACCTTCGAACCGAGCGACACCACCCCCGCACGGGTCATCGCCGCCGTCTGGGTGGGCGATACACGGCTGATCGATAACCGTGAGATCGGCACCGAGTAGCGCCTAGCTCAACCAACCCGTTCGACGAGGCGCTCTGCCGCACCCGACACCACGAGAGCTACCACAACCGCGTTGAACACGGCATGGGCCACAATGGCCGGGCCGAGGCGACCGAAACGCACTACCGCAGCGCCGAAGGTGATCCCCACGCCCGACAGCACAAGCGCCAGTCCGATATTTCCGACACCCGCAACCGGATCGATGTGGGCCACACCGAAGAGCACCCCCTGGGCCGCGACGCCTGGCACCGTGCCCATCCGCGCAATCAATGCGCGCTGCACAACCCCACGAAACACGAACTCCTCCACCACGGGCGCCACCAATACCGCGGCCACCGCAGTGATCACGATCAGATCAGCGCCCACCGAGTCATCGCCGAGCCCGCCGGTGTTGTCCGACACCGGCACGCCGAATCCGTCGACGAGGCCGAACACCACCGCTTGCACGATGATCGCAATGAACCACACGAGCACACCCCAGGCGATGTCAACCCCTCGGAATCGGCCTCCCACGGTGGACAACCATCCGATGCCAGCGGTGTCGCGACGCAGTAACGCCACCGCGACAGCAACCGGTGGCAGATAACCGAGAACGATCAGCGACACCGCCAAGATCGGCACCGGAACACCGGCTGCCTCACCGAGTTCGATGAACGGCCGTGCCACAAGCAACGAGACTGCCAGCACCGCAACCACTGAAAGCGCCGTGGTCAGCGACGGAGGATCGTCACGCACCCAGCGTGACCCATCGAAGTAGGCACGTGCGGCTCCCTCGCCGTGCCACCCGACCGCTGGGCCGCGTGGAGCGGGCCACGCCGCGGCCGCCGAGTGATCAGCGTCGGATGGATACATCGTCGAATCGGGCAAGAAGCCGCACGGTGTGCACTGACGCCCCCGACAACACTCCGCCACGTCCGAGCAGTCGACCGCCCTCCCAGTTCGACAACCCGAGCTCGGGTTCGCCGAGCGCGTACTGACCATCGACCCAACGGGTGAACCCGTCACCCACAAAGGGAGCATCGACCGTGGCGTACACCCGCTCCACCACCTCATCGGACGTGGTGATCACCGAACAGACGAAATGGGGCGACCACCGATTGAAGCGCTCAACCGCATCATCCACGTCAGCCACCACAGCGACGGTGCATTCGGGCACGTTCTCCCATTCCCATTCGTGGCCAAGTTCGTCGTCGGTGATCGTCACGACGTCGATGCCCTCAGGCGAGGCATCAAGGTGAGCCGCGGTGGCAGCGGTGACATGGACGCGCGCGCCCACACCCCGACGACGACCAGCAGCGGCCACCGCGTCCATGGCCACGCCAACAAGGTCATCAGCGCGCGACGCAGGGATACACACCGTGTTCACCGTGTTGCACACCTTGCGGTCGAGCGAGTTCTCGATCGTGGCCGCCAGACGCGCGGCCTCAGCATCATCGGCGGCGATCACCCATGCACCACCGGTGCCGTGCAGGCTGACCG
>RFST01000227.1 GCA_009923855.1 Actinomycetota bacterium | reverse complement strand
GTGCAGGCTCTCGAGGTCGAATATGAGCCGCTGCCGGTGGTTGCGACGATTGGTGACGCGACCGCAACGGATGCGGCGTTGCTGCATCCGGCCCACGGGTCAAATGTGGCGACGGTGGTGCCGATGCTTGAGGATCTCGAGCGCGAACTCGATCGCTGCGATGGCCGTGCGCATCTCCACATCGTGAATCAGCGTTGTGTGGCGGTGCCGATTGAGCCGATGTCGTGTGTTGCCGATTGGGGTGTCGACGGTTTGACGGTGTGGGCAACGGTGCAGGCCCCGCACCACTTGAGGAATTACCTCGCGAATTGGCTCGACATCCCGCAGGTGGATTGCCGGGTTATCGCGCCCGATGTCGGCGGCGGGTTCGGTTCCAAGATCGTGTGGTATCCGGAGTTGTTTCTCGCGCCGGTCGTGTCGAAGCGTCTTCGGCGTCCGGTGAAGTTCACGCAGACCCGTAGCGAAGCCATGCTGCAGATGGCGCCGGGACGCGATCAAGAGCATGACATCGACATCGGTTTCGACAACGACGGCCGTATTCGAGCATTGCGGTTAGTGGTCACGCAGAACGTCGGCGCGTATCCCGATCCGACGGGTCTCGGTCTGGCGGTTCTCACCACGTGGATGGCGGCTGGCGCCTACCGGATCCCGGAGGTGCAGACGAGTTATCGAACGGTGATGACCAATACGACGCCGGTCGCCGCGTATCGGGGGGCGGGACGTCCGGAGGCGGCGTTCTCCATTGAGCGGATCGTCGATGTGGTGGCTCGTCGCACTGGCCTTGATCCGGCGGAGGTGCGGCGTCGCAATTTCATTCCGCCGACCGCCTTTCCTTATGAGACGCATAACGAGGCGGTCGTCTACGACTCGGCTGATTTCCCGGAGTTGCTGCGTGAGTGTCAGCGCCTCATGAACTACGACGCGGTGCGCGCAGAGCAGGAGGCGCGCCGAGGAGATCTCTCGAAGCCGTTGCTCGGCATTGGCCTGTCGTGCTGGTTGGAGATCGCTGGTTTTGGTCCGAATGGCTCGCTTGAGGGCTTTGGGCACCTGGCGTCGTGGGAGTCGGCCCAGGTGCGGGTGCAACCAGATGGTTCGGCAGTGATTTTTGCGGGTTCGTCTCCTCACGGTCAGGGTCACGAGACGGTGTTCGCGCAGATCGCGTCTGACGAGCTGGGCATCTCGTTCGATCGGATTCAGGTGCGCACTGGTGACACAGCGACGGTGTTGCAGGGCATCGGCACGATGGGTTCGCGTGGGGTGCCGACCGGCGGCTCAGCGGTGAAGGTCGCGTCGCAGCGCGTGTTGGCGCGGGCGAAGAAGATCGCCGCGCATCTGCTGGAGGCGAGTGAGCATGACCTTGAGGTGGTTGACGACGCGTTCAATGTGCGTGGTTCTCCGGGCAAGAAGGTCGGATGGGCGGATGTGGCGTGGGCGTCGTTCCAGCCGTTGTCGATTCCTCCGGAGTTGCAGGCGGGCTCGCTCGAGGAGCGGCTGTTCCAGGAGTCGCCGAACTTCTCGTATCCGTCAGGTGCCTACGGGTGTGTGGTTGAGATCGATCGTGAGACGGGTCGGGTGACGATCCGCGACATGGTGATCATCGATGACTGTGGAACGGTGATCAATCCGTTGCTCGCCGAGGGGCAGGTGCATGGCGGTGTTGCCCAGGGGATCGCGCAGGCGTTGTTCGAGCAGATGGTCTATGACCCGGCGACGGGTCAGCCGTCGACGGCGAACCTCATGGATTATCTCGTTCCGTCAGCCGCTGATCTTCCCGATTTCGTCGCGGGTCGTGTGGATACTCCGTGTCCGAACAACCCGCTCGGCGCGAAGGGCATTGGTGAGTCGGGCGCGGTTGGCGCTCCGGCTGCGGTGATCAACGCGGTGGTCGATGCTCTCGCCGAGTTCGGTGTGGAGCATGTCGATATGCCGGCGACGCCGGAGCGGGTGTGGTCGTTGATGCAGGGAGGTTCGTCATGAGTCGGTCGGTTGAGGTGTCGATTGTGGTGAATGGCCGTCGAACGTCGCATTCGGTCGACCCTCGCACCCTGTTGGTCCACTATCTGCGTGATCGTGAGCGTTTGACGGGCACCCATGTTGGCTGCGACACGTCGAACTGTGGGGCCTGCACGGTGATGGTCGACGGCGAGACCGTGAAGAGCTGCACGATTCTCGCCGTGCAAGCTGATGGTTGCGAGGTGACCACGGTGGAGGGTTTGTCGGGTCCTTTTGACGGTCGCAGCGCGGTGCAGGAGGGTTTCCGTCAATGCCATGGTTTGCAATGCGGCTATTGCACGCCGGGCATGTTGATGGCGGCGACTGGTCTGATCGAGGAGTCCGGTGGGGAGCTCTCCGATGAGGAGATCCGGGAGGGCCTCGAGGGCAATCTGTGCCGGTGCACGGGCTACGAGATGATCGTGCGGTCGGTTCGCTGGGCGATCGATAACGCGCCGAGCTGAGCGAACAGTCGAGAGCTGAGTTCAGTCGCCGAGTTCGGCGATGGCCTGGGCGGTGGCGAGCACTCGGCGGGCGTTGTCGACGTGGAGGTTCTCGATCATGCGTCC
>RFST01000226.1 GCA_009923855.1 Actinomycetota bacterium | reverse complement strand
GGCCGTGACAGACCCCGCCGATGGCCGCACCGCTGGCGATCGCCACGCTCATCTGATTCCCAACGGCGTCTGACACACCGAGGTCGAACGCCGCACCCCATCCGCCGGCGAGATACACGATGTCGTAGGAGGCCATGTCGACGGCGGCTATGGGCTGCGAGGAGCGAAGTTGTGTACGAAGGTGCGCATCGGCGATGAAGCGATCATCGGCTGCAGTCCGCACCGCCGGCTTCAGCGACAAAGGATCAACCGGAATCTCCCCGCCGAGCGGGCTCGCGACGTCAACAACCATCCCGGCATCAGCGAACGCGTAGTACGGCACCGTCAGCTCGCTGGCGAACACGCCGGTCGGGCGGCCGATGTCGAGATGTGCATGGTTCGTCGCGATCACGAGTGCGCGACGACCAGACAGGCCTTCAGGAGTTGCGATGTCGTCCTCTGGGTGCAGCCCCAATCGTTGCAAGATCCGTCGAGCCAGACGCGCCGGTGGCGGGACCGAAGCTCGCACAGGGTTGCGCCGTTCGGCGACGCGTTGGGCGATACGGCCGCGAACTCGCCGTGCCACCTGAGTGCGAATAAGTTCGAACGGTGGCAGCAACCGAACCGATGTGACCGCGGTGAGCCGGCTAGTGGCATACGGCCACGGTGTGTGCCGGCTGGGAACGCAACGTTGGCGCTCGGTGTCGAGAATCGCCTGCATCGCAGCAAGAACATCTGCCGCGCTTGGGTCGCCGGCACGGTTCTGCATCTCCACGGGATCGGCGTCGAGGTCGTAGAGCTCCCACTGGTCGTCGAGCACATCGGTGCGCCACACCGGGCCGCCGATGCCATCACTGGCGAGCTGACGGACGCCCGGCTCGGTCCAGGTGTTGGGGTCATCGAAGGTGCGGACGAGCTTCCAGAGGTGTTCGTTGGCATCAGCATCGCCACCGGGCCGCGCCACCACCCCTTCGACGTTTGTGGCTACATGAGCGGGCACGTTGATGCGCAGCGGTCCCGGCGCGTCGGTGACGCGACCATGGGCTCGTGACACACCGCTGGCGCCGGTGTCACCTTCGGGCATGTTGTCGCGGGTCATTAGGTACACGGGGCGGGACGACGCCGCCGTCGCGCCGGCGACGATGGGCATGAGGTCGGTGCCGACGAGGTCGTGTACCTCGCTGAAGGTCTCGCGTAGTTGCTGCGAGATCGTCGTCTCGTCGATGCCGGCAGCGCCCAACAGGGTGGGGACGAGGTCCACGTGCGAGGTGGGTTCGCTGACACGGCGCGCCGCGGTGGGCTGTTGACCGACACGAGCGATGGAGAACGGCACGCGCGTCGACTCGTCGTACAACTGGAACCATTTCTGATGCAGGCCCCCGTGAGCGCCGAGGAGTTCACCGTGGTCGGCGGTGCGCACGAGCACCGCGTCGGATCCAGCGGCCATGGCACCGTCGCACACCGCGCGGCGCACACGGTCGATCGGTCCGTCGACGGCGGCATGGAGCCGGTAGTAGAGGTTTCGATACATCTGATGGTTGTCGCGATACACCGGAGCCACCGCCGCTGCTGGGCCGTAGCAGGTGGGATATGCCGCGCGATAGGCCACCTGCAGCGCCGGCTTGGAGCGGAGATCTTCAAAATCCGACGGTGACATCGGCACATCGGGCACCGTCAGCGGCGCGAGCGCGTCGGGCATGCCCCGGTTGAGCCACAACGGGAACAACACGATGTCGTGCGGGTTCACGAAACTGGCCACCAACAGGAATGGTCGCTGTGCTGCCGCGTCACCGGCTCGGCGGCGTGCGTAACGATCCTCCAGCCAGGCCACCACCCGGTCAGCGATGAGGGGGTCGCGGACCAGACCTGAGTTCTCGAATCGTCCGCCATGGGGTTCGGGACCGACCCAACCCGAGAATCCGAAGTCGGCGAGCGGGTCGGCCTCGAGGTAGCGGGCCACGTTGCCGGTGAGTACTTCGCCGTCGGCGGTGTTGGTGGGCACCGGTTCGCCATCCTCGAGCAGATCGGCGTGCGAGATGTGCCACTTGCCGTCGTAGTGGGTGTCGTAACCAGCGGCGCGGAACCAGTTGCCGAGCGTTGGCACTTCATGTGGCCGCATCCACCGCATCCGCGAGTCGTCCGCCATCTTTCCGAGCCCGTCGGTCTGGGTGACGCCATGCACATCGGGGTAGTGGCCGGTGAACAACGTGGGGCGACTCGGCACACACGCAAGTGATCCCGTGTAGTGACGATCGAATGTCACGGCATGGGTGTCGAACCATGCGCGTCCGTCGAGGGTGGCGCGCCATTGGCGCAGTTCATCGCTTTCGTACGCAGGGGCGGCGCGCTCCTCGTCGGTCATGATGATCACGACATCGGGGCGGGGGGTGCCAAGCGTAGTCATGGCGTATCCGATCCGGTCGCGGTGCCCAACCCGACCAGCATCATGTCGGCGGCGAGACCGAGGCGCTTGAGAACTTGTTTTGCAACGAGAGAACGCGCCGGATTCCACCCGGTTGCCACCTCGGTGACGATCTCGACATTCGTGGCATTGCCCATGGGCGTAAGGCGCCACGTGGTGACGGGAACACCGGCGATCGGGGGCAGCCCTTCGATCGTGT
>RFST01000225.1 GCA_009923855.1 Actinomycetota bacterium | reverse complement strand
CTTGTGCGCGTTGGTCCCAGCGCACGTTCACCGCCACGGTGTCGCCGAGCAGTGGGGCGAGCGCGGTGGCCAGGGTGAATGGTTCAGGTGGTTCGTCGAGGCCAGCAAGGTCGACGTTCACGGTGGCGGCGTCACTGTCGTCGATATCGAGGTCGGTGATGGCGAGGTCGGTGCCGGCCAGCCAGATCTGCACGCTGTCGGTCACCTCGGTGCGCAGCCGGCTCTCGGCGGCGGCGTTGCTGGAACTGGACCACAGCGGGATGGCGATCATCACGGTGGCGAGCACGATGCCGGCCACGGTCAGTCCGGTGGTGCGGTCGCGCACCACGGTGGTGATGGGCACCACGCCGGTCGCGGCGAACACCACCAGGGCACTCAGTGAGATCGCCACCAGGTTGGTGAGGAACAGCAGCATCGAGCCCCATGCGAGGGTGCGTTCACCGGTTTCGATCAGCAGGCCGGTCACGGCCAGTGGCGGCACCAACGCAACGGCGACGGCAACGCCGGGCAGCGATGCAGACACGTCGTCTCGGGCGGTGGCGTAGGCGCCGGCTGCTCCGGCAGCCACGGCCACGACGAGGTCGCGGATGTCGGGTGAGGTGCGGCCCATGATTTCGTCGCCGATCTGCAGGTCGAGCAGCAACCGGCTGAGGAGCGCGGCGAGGGCGATGCTGCCGATGGATCCGGTGAGCACGAGCATGGCGGCGCGGAAGGCGCGTCGTCCGAGGCTGAGCCCGATGGCGCCGACGAAACCCATGATGGGGGTCATCAGGGGTGCGACGAGCATGGCGCCGATCACGATGGCGACCGAGTCGGTGGCCAGACCCATCACGGCGATGGTGACCGACAGCGCCAGGGTGAGGCCGAAGCTCACCGAGTAGTCACGGTCGAACGATGGGATCAACCGGGTGAGGATTTCGAGGCGTTCGTTGCGTTCGAGGGTGCCGTCGGCGGTGACCAGGTGGGCGTATTCGATCGCGCCGGTGGGGGCGTCGTCGTGGGGGTGTTGGTTGTGGTCGGCCACCGGGGTGCACATTACGCGTTGTGGGTTCGTGGTGTGCCGAGCACCGCTCCGAGCCATGTGGTGTATAATTAGTGTATGGCACGCACAAACATCGATATTGATGAGGAATCATGTGCGGCGGTCATGCGGCGTTTCGGCTTGCGCACCAAACGTGATGCTGTGAATTTCGCGCTTCAGCGTCTGGCGATTCAGCCGTTGACGATCGACGAGGCCAGACAGTTGCGGGGTAGTGGCTGGGACGGCGACCTGAGCGTGATGCGCGGCGATCACCCCGATATCCCGCAGGAATGATGCTGTCGATGGATCGTTCTGTGCTTGTCGACACGTCTGCGCTGATCGAGTTTCTGAACGACGGCCATCAGGCGGTTGCCGATGAGGTCGAGCGGGCGTTGGCAGCGCACATCACGACCTGCGATGCCGTGGTGATGGAACTCACCGCTGGCGCACAATCAGAGTCTGAGCTTCGCTCGATCACCTCGCTGTTGGCCATGGGCCATAACGAGGCCGTCACCTCGGTTGATTTTGAGATCGCCGCCACGCTGTATCGAACGGCGCGACGCTCCGGCGTCACGGTGCGCAGCATGCTCGACTGTGTGATCGCAGCGGTTGCAGTGCGCCTCGGCATCCCGGTTCTGCACCACGATCGCGATTTCGACGCGTTGGCGTCGTGCACCGAGGTGCGGGTGCACCCGGTCTGAGGTGTTAGCGACCGAGGGTGTAGAACTCGGTGTTCGGGGTGATGCCGGCGAAGTTCGCCATGCGGTTCGACAGCGCGAAGAACGCGGTGATCGCACCGATGTCCCAGATCTCGTCGTCGGTGAAACCCTTGGCACGCATGTCGTCGATTTCGGCGTCGCCCACGGTGGCGGAGTCGGTGGCCACATGCAGGGCGAAGTCGACGATGTGTCGTTCACGTTCGCTGAGCGTGGCTTTGGCCGAGTTGATGGCCACCTGGTCGGCAATGAGCGGGTTCTTCGCCCGGATCCTCAGGATCGCACCGTGGGCCACCACGCAGTACATGCATTCGTTCACGGCGCTGGTGGCCACCACGATCAGTTCGCGTTCGGCTTTGCTCAACCCGTCGGAGCGTTCCATGAGGGCGTCGTGGTAGGCGAAGAACGCACGGAATTCGTCGGGCCGGGCGGCGAGGGCCACGAACACGTTCGGCACGAACCCAGATTTCTCACCGACGGTTTCGATGCGGGTGCGAATGTCGTCGGGCATGTCGTCGAGGGTGGGCACATGGAACCGTGAGATCTCGCTCATGGGTTCAGTCTCACACCCTGTCGGTGATGGCAGCGAATGCAACAGCGGCCGCGGCGGCAACGTTCAATGAATCGACATCGTCGGCGATGGGGATCCGCACGGCGCGGGTGCACGCATCGATGGTGGCAGGTGCCAGCCCGGGCCCTTCGGCGCCGATCACCAGAGCCAGCCGAGTGGGAACTGGTAGTTCCCAGATGTTGTCGGCGGGTACGCCGTGACGGGCGGGGGTGAGCGCCCATGTGTCCCATCCGGCGGCGTGGAGCGCATCGAGGGTGTGTGGCCAGTCGGTGGCGCGGTGGTGCGGCAGATGC
>RFST01000224.1 GCA_009923855.1 Actinomycetota bacterium | reverse complement strand
GACGTCACGTCCGCCTGCACTTCACCACCGACACCGGCACGGCCACCCCGACCGGCTGCTGCACCACCGGCACCCAGATCGACGCCGGCGTCACCGCTGCCCGGCTCTGCAACCTCGACGGAACAGGAGACTGCTGATGTCCCGTAAGCCCGCCACCTCACCGAACGCTCCGCGCCGCATCCGTGCGCGTGGCCCCCTGCCCGATATGCGCCGTGCCGCCGTGCCGATCGCCGCCTTCGCCATGACCGCGGTCGGCCTCTACGCGTTGACCGCCGACGGATCCACGACCACCGAGGTGGCCCCCGATGGTGTTGCCACCGTGGTTGCGATCCGCGCTGTGGCGGCCGGTGCGTCCACGGCAGAGATCATCGCTGCCAGCGAGGTACGCATGTTGCCGGTCGCGGCCCGTGCCGAGGGCGCACTCACCGCAGTCGACGCTGTGCCACCGGGCATCCTCGTCACCGATCTCGTGCCCGGCCAGCAGGTGCTGTCCTCATCGGTGGCCGACGACGTGGTCGATGCCCTAGGCGAGGGACTCGTTGCCGTGTCGGTTCGCCTCGACCCGCAGCGCTGGTCTGGGCCATTCACCACCACCGGTGACGTCGTCAATGTGCATGAAGTTGCCGACACCGGCACCACCGTGCTGGCGACCGGGGTGCGCATCGTCGCCACTCCCGACACAGCTGACCTCGACCCACGTTCAGAGCAGGTGATCACTCTGGCGGTGCCCAACGACACCGTGGGCGCAGTGATCACGGCCGCTGCCGACAACCGCTTATGGCTGGTGGGATCATGATCGGGCGTCGACATCGCCGCGACGACACCACCGGTCGCGAGATTGCCGCACCCACCGAGATACCCGTGGTTGCGGTCGTATCACCCAAGGGTGGAAACGGTAAGACCACCGTGTCGTCAAACTTGGCCGTGGGGCTCGCCCACCGCACCGACAGCGTGATCATCGACCTCGACATCCACTTCGGCGACGTCGAGTACGCCCTGCGGATGCGGCCCGCCCATCGCCTCGATGACCTCGTGGAGGCCGGCAATCGCCGCGACCCGATGACCATGCTCAGCACCCACCCCAGCGGACTCGAAGTTCTGTGCGCACCGAACGACCCGGTAGCAGCCGACCGGCTCTCCGTCGATGATGCCTTTGCGGTGGTCGATCGCATCGTCGCTGCGGGGCGCCCCGTCGTACTCGACACCGCCGGTGGAATCAGTGACTACTCCCTCGGCGCTCTCGACCGTGCCACACGAGTGGTGATGGTGTGTGGCACTGATGTGCCCTCGGTGCAGGCCGGTCGCAAGTTGCTCGACACGATGCGGCGCCTCGATATGGATCTCGACCGTGTCGATCTGCTGGTGAACCGTGCCGATGCCCACGTGGGGCTGTCCGTCGATGATGTGGAGACCGCGCTGGATCGTCATGCCGTCATCACCATTCCGGAACACTCAAGTCTCGCAGCCGGTATGAACTCGGGCTCGCCGGTAACCGAGTCGAGCCCTCGCTCCCCCATCGCCGTGGCATTCCGCCACTACGCCGATGTGTTGCTCGGAATCGACATGGCTGCCGCAGTCACGGGGCGGCGATGATGAGCTTGGCATCACGCGTCGACCAGACGGCCCGCACCTCGGCGTCGATCGATACTCCAGGCGTCACGACGGTCACCTCTGCACCAACGCGTGACACGGTGCCCCCGTCGTCGCACGACGACGCGCCGGAGCCATTCACCCCGGACGCCGCAACCAACCTGCATGACACCGACGCAACCGATGCCGAACCGACCGTCGCAGCGGTGACTGCAGCAGCCCAGCACGAGCCAGCATCGCAACAGCCCGATGCGCACATCGTGCCTCACGCCACTGAACACTCCGCTGTTGACGACCAGGTACGAATCACACGACTCGACAGCGTGGCCACCATCACGTCGTCTGTCGGCGCCGTCGATCGCGACGTGGTGCGCCGCATCGTTGGGGAAGTTCGTGATGCGATCGGCGACATCCCCGATCGCACACGGCTCTCCGATGACCGATTGCGTGCACTCGTCGAGCAACAGACAACCACGGTGCTGTCGTCACAGGACGAACAGATCGACCGTGGCACCGTCTCGGCCATCCGCCGAGCTGTGGCCGATGAACTGCTCGGCTTCGGCCCTCTGCAGGCCCTCCTCGACCGCGACGACGTCTCCGAAATCATGGTGAACGGACATCAGAACGTGTTCGTTGAGCGCAGCGGTCGGCTCGAACCTGCCGACACCGTGTTCGAGAGCGAAGAACAACTGCTGCTCGTCATCGAACGCATGGTGCGCACATCTGGTCGTCGCGTCGACCAGTCCTCCCCCATGGTCGACGCTCGCCTGCCAGACGGCTCACGACTGAATGTGGTGCTTCCCCCGCTCGCCGTGGACGGACCATCGATCACCATTCGCAAATTCACTGCCCGCCACCTAACCAGCGCCGAACTCGTCGCCCGCGGTGCCATGGGCGATGATGCTGCCGCCCTGCTACGCGCCGCTGTGGAACGCCGGATGAACGTCATCGTGAGCGGCGGAACCGGCACCGGCAAGACCACGATGCTCAACGTGCTGTCGTCGCATATCGGCCGCAC
>RFST01000223.1 GCA_009923855.1 Actinomycetota bacterium | reverse complement strand
GACTCCAGCAAGGCGATGTCAGTCCCGAGATCTGGGCGAAGTGGCGCAGTGATCCGCACTTCGCGCCCGAGGGTGGCTAATCGCTCGTGGCCGTGTCGGAGCGCGTTCATGAAGCATGCGAGGAATTACGTGAACGTGCTCTCGGCCGACGCATCGTGGTCGTGAGCCACGTGTCGCCGATCAAATCAGCGGTGGCCTGGGCCCTGGGTGCACACCCGTCGATTGCGCACCGCAGTCGCCTTGGGCAGGCAGCGGTGTGTCGCATCGACATTGGTCGAGCGGGGCCGACCCTGGTGAGTTTTAACGAACCGCTGTAGTCCGAGGGCCAGCAGCCGGTGGCCGGTGGGTCATACTGGCTGGATGCGACGAATTCTCGGTGTGGTGATGGGTGCGGTGGTGATGCTGTTTCCGGTGTCGGTCGTCAATGCTCAAGATGCCTCCGGTGAGCAGAGCTTTGTGATCGAGACGGAACGCGTGCTTGATATCGACCCGTTCATGACCATTTTCGAGGCGACCGCCGACGGCGGGTTCATTGCTGCGCGGTCATGTCGCCAAGACACAGTGCTGTGCATCGACCGCTACGACTCCGCAGGTGATCCGGTGGCGTCGTTTGGAGATGCCGGGTCCGTCGTAACCGCGGAGCCGACATTCGCTCTCGGTGGATGGTCGCAGTTCTGGCCAGCGGATATCGACGTCGCCGCGGACGGATCGATCGCGATCCTCGCCGACTGTGTGAACTGGTACGAGGGGCGCGATCAGTCCGACATGGTGGATATGTGCCTGTTCCGCCTCGCCGCCGACGGTTCCCCGCACCCGAACGTGCCCGGGGGAGTGGTGACCTATGCCCTCGATCGCTACCAGTCACCGGGAGGGGTGACGATCAATGACGACGGCACCGGCTGGATCGGTGGGTACTGCTCGAGTTCGATCTGTATCGGCAAACTCACCGTCACCGGCGAACTCGACCCCACTTGGGATGACGGGTCGTACTTTCCCGGCCTAACGAAGGCCCGCTACGGAGAGTTTTCCATGTCGTACGGCGTGCTCCCTGTTGGCGACGGCGTGTGGTCGTGGGGTCGTTGCGAAGACAATCCGCTGTATCCCGGCCAGGGGCGGATTCGCGAGGGATGCCTGGTGGCCTTTGGCGGCACCGGCGGTGTCGACACCAGCGTGGGTACTGGCGGTCATATCGATTTCATTCCGTCGTCGGTCGTGTCCGGCGGCGAACTCCGAGTGGATAGTTCTCCAAGAATCGCCGTACTCGACGACACCACGTTTGTTGCTGTCGCCCCGTGCGACTCCAACTTGAACGGGTTGGGTTCGCTCACCTGCGTGACCCGTCTCGATGCCTCCGGTGCGCACCTCGACCAGCGTGACGGCAACCGATTCACCGTGTTACCAGTGGACTTTCGTGATGTGGACATCGTTGACGGCCGAGTGATGGCTCTCGGCGAATGTCTTCTGGAGTGGTATGCCGACGGTCGCGCATGTCTCGTCACCTACGACGCCGGGGATGGCCCACTTGTGACCCCCACAGTTCTTCCACTGGAGCAGATGGCCACCTACAACACTCACCTGGTGACTGTCAGTTCCCAGTCCGCGACCGCCCTCGTGCAATGCGAGGACGAACAGGTGTGTCTGTTGTCAATGCGCGCCAGCGGTGACGCGCCACTCGGCCCGCCGGCCACCACGCCGCCTGTCACCACGTCGACACCGCCACCGGAGACGTCCGAGGCGCCAACAACAACTGCTGTTGCATCTGCCGATGCACCCGCGGCCACCGCCACAACGGTTGGGGAGAGCGCAGAGCAAACCGTTCCGCCAATTACAACACTTGCCCCACCGGTGACCACGCTGCAGCCCTCCGCTGCTGACACCGCCGATGATGACGTCACCGCCGCGGAGGCCCCCGCTGAGGAGACTCCCGCTACCGAGGCCGCACCGCCGCCAGATGATGACGACGGGTCATCAGTGGCTGTTGTCATCGTGCTGATCGTGGTGGTTGTGGCCGCTAGCGGCGTCGGCATCGCGTTCGCGCGCAGTCGTCGTGGTTGATCACGGATTCACCGACGCCGGTTCATCGACTGAATAACGGTGTCTCGACTCGTTGCAACCGTCGGTGTGTTGATCGGTCTGTGCTCTGCATGCGTGCCAGCAGATGACCGCGATGTTGTGCAGCGTTTGAAACCGGCACAAATTGCGGTGGAGTGGGTTCCACCCAGCCCTCGGATTGAGACCATCCCTGGCCTTGAGATTGTCGATGGGGTGCGCGAGAACACGTGGGCGAAGCCGTTGGTTGACCTCGGTGATATTCGCCCTGGTGGGCTGCCTCCTGACGGACTTCCCGCGCTCAATCGTCCGGCGTTCGTCCGCGCGCGCAGTGTGTGGTTTCTTGCGGATCGGGAACCGGTCGTCACCCTCGAAATCAACGGCTTCGCCGTCTTCCCCTACATCTTCAACTTCCCCGCCACCTATTGGTCGCAGGCCAGCGCCTTCATCAAGTTCATCGGCGCCAAGGAAGGCGGGATGGACAAGCTGAAGGGCAAGAAAATCGCGCTGGTGTACCACGACAGCGCTTACGGTAAGGAGCCCATTCCACTGATGCAAAAGCGCGCAGCGATGCATGGTTTTGACCTCCAG
>RFST01000222.1 GCA_009923855.1 Actinomycetota bacterium | reverse complement strand
GGCAACTCGAACGTCAACTTCGATGCGGGTGCCACGGTCGCGAACTCCGCGATCGTCCCACTTGATGACGGCTACATGTGCCTGCTCACATACGGCAAGTCCGACGTGATCGTCGATGTTGTCGGCTACATGAATTGAGTGGACCGCATGGTGCCGCACCGGCGTTCTAGGGTGCGCACATGGACTGGTTCAGTGACCCTGCCGCATGGAGCGCGCTTGCTGCCCTGTTGACCCTCGAGGTCGTGCTGGGTGTCGACAACGTGATCTTCATCTCGATCCTCGCGTCGAAACTCCCTGAAGATCAACAAGACCGTGCGCGACGCACCGGCCTGATCGCCGCCGGCGCCATGCGCCTGGTGCTATTGGCCGGCATCGGATGGATCGTCACGTTGAAATCCGAGCTGTTTTCCATCAACTTCTGGTTCGCTGAAGTGGGATTCTCCGGCAAACAACTCATCTTGCTGGCCGGTGGAGTGTTCTTGATCTTCAAAGCCACCAAGGAAATTCACCACAAGCTCGAAGGCGAGGCCGAACACACCGACACCCGCAGCGTGGCCACATTCGGTGCGGTCATCGGCCAGGTGATGGTGCTCGACATGGTGTTCTCGCTCGACTCGGTAATCACCGCCGTCGGGATGACCGAATACGTCGCCGTGATGGTGATCGCCATCGTGATCGCCGTCATCGTGATGCTCGCTGCATCAAAAGCCATCTATGCCTTCGTCAACAAACACCCGTCCGTGAAGATGCTGGCCCTCGCGTTCTTGCTGCTGATCGGCATGACCCTCATCGCTGAAGGCTTCGGCGAGAAAATCGAGAAGGGCTACGTGTATGCAGCCATGGCATTCTCGGTGTTTGTCGAAGTGCTCAACATCGGTGCCCGCCGCAAACGGCGCGCCACGCCTGAGCCGGTGCAACTCTACGAACGCGTCACCACCGAGTGATGGGTGAAGGGGAGTAGCATCACGTTACGTTCCGTCCAACAAGACCCGGGGAGCGTTCATGCCCGTCACCGTCGTCGTCGGCGCCCAATGGGGTGACGAAGGCAAGGCCAAAATCATCGACCTCCTCGCCAAGGAGCACCCCATGGTGGTGCGCTACCAAGGTGGCCACAATGCGGGTCACACCGTGGTGGTCGGCGACGAGAAATACGCCCTGCAACTCATCCCGTCGGGCATCCTCTACGACGCTGTCACCCCAGTGATCGCCAACGGCGTGGTCGTCGATTTGCCCACCCTGTTCTCTGAGATCGACACCTTGTCGGCGCGCGGCATCGACTGCACCCGCCTGCGGGTATCGAGCCGAGCCCATCTCATCTTTCCGTGGCATCAAAGCCACGACGCCATCGCCGAAGCCATGCGTGGCGACGACAAGATCGGCACCACGCTGAAAGGCATCGGCCCGGCTTATGCCGACAAGGCCCGCCGGGTGGGTGTGCGCGCTGGCGAAGTGCTCGACCCGGCGCGTTTCGCCGACACGGTGCGCACCCGTTGCACCGCCGAGAACGAGATCATTGCCGCAGCCGGCGGTGAGACCCTCGACGTTGATGAGGTGGTGGCCATATTCGCCGCGCTCGGTGCCCGCCTCGCACCGCACATTTGCGACACCGTCAACTTGATCCACGATGAGGTCGCCGCCGGCACCCATGTGCTGCTCGAAGGTGCTCAAGCGACGTTCTTAGATCTCGACCACGGCACCTACCCGTATGTCACTTCGTCGAACCCAATCGCGGGCGGTGCCTGTGCCGGCACCGGGTTGGGCCCACGCGATATCGATCGTGTGGTGGGTATCACCAAGAGCTACACCACCCGTGTGGGCGCCGGGCCGTTCCCCACCGAACTCACCGACGACCTCGGCGACGCATTGGTGGATATCGGCCGTGAATACGGCACGGTCACCGGGCGCCGCCGCCGTGCGGGCTGGCTCGATTGTGTGATGCTGCGCCACGCCGTGCGTTTGAACAGCCTCACCGAACTCGCCCTCACGAAGCTGGATGTGCTCGACACATTCGCCACCGTGCGGGTGTGCACCGGCTATCGCCTCGACGGTGAAGAGCTGTCGGGCTACCCCGATCGCTCCGATGTGCTCGAACGGGTGGAGCCGGTGTACGTCGACCTGCCCGGCTGGCGGGCCGACACCACCGGGGCGCGCCGGCCCGATGACCTGCCCGCGGGCGCGCGCGACCTGCTCGCACTGGTGGAACGCGAAGTGGGTGTGCCGGTGCGCGTGGTGGGCGTCGGTGCCGATCGCGATGACTACGTGATCTGGAACCAGGGAGCCTGATCAGATGATCGACCGTTACCGCACCCCGGAGATGTCGGCCGCATGGGATGACATCACGCGGTTCGGTCGATGGCTGGAAGTGGAACTTCTGGCCACCGAAGCCCATGCCGCTCTCGGCCTGGTACCCGCTGATGCCGCCGCAACATGTCGGGCTGCCGCGCCGCACATTGACGATGCGTTCGTGGCTCAGGTGGCCGAACGCGAAGCCGTTACCAATCACGATGTGGCCGCGTTTGTCGACGTGGTGCAAGAAGCCATCGGTGCACCGGCTGGCAGTTGGATCCACTACGGACTCACGTCCACCGATGTGGTTGACACCGCGTTGTGTTGGGCAATGACCGACGCTGTTGATCTGCTGATCGCCGAAGCCGACAGCCTG
>RFST01000221.1 GCA_009923855.1 Actinomycetota bacterium | reverse complement strand
CTTGATCTCGACGAGTTGTTGGCGACGAGCGACATCGTGTCGTTGAACTGCCCATACAGCGAGGCGACCCATCACCTGATCGATGGCCGTGCCTTGAGGATGATGCGCGATGATGCGGTGCTCATCAACACCGCGCGTGGGCCCGTCGTCGATGAGGCGGCACTCGTGAACGCGCTGCGCGAGGGGTTCATCGGTGCGGCTGGGCTCGATGTGTACGAAAATGAACCCGAGGTGCATCCCGGCTTGCTCACTCTCGACAACGTGGTGCTGTTACCACACCTCGGATCGGCCACCGTCGAGACCCGCACGGCCATGGCGCAACTCGCGGCACGCAATGTCGTCGAGGTGCTTGCGGGTCGCGCGCCCCTTTCCGCGGTGTGAATCCAGCCCCACGGCGCCTACTTGAGAGCGTCGGCCACTACGGTCAGCACCATGGCTGAGAACTACATCCCGAGCACCATTGACTGGGTTGCGGAACAAATCGCTGAATATGAGGCATCGGGCGGCACTCGTGCGACCACGTTGCGCGATACAGGTATCCCGATCATCGTGGTGACCATGCGCGGGCAGCGCAGTGGCGCAGTGCGCAAAATTGCGCTCATGCGCGTGGAGCATGAGGGCTGCTATGCCCTTGTGGCATCGCGCGGGGGCGCCCCGACTCACCCGGACTGGTACCACAACCTGCTGGCCGACCCATCGGTGAGCATCCAAGACGGAGCCACGCCACAGGCGTTCACGGTACGTGAGGTCGACGGCGCAGAACGCGACCTGTGGTGGCAGCGTTCGGTTGATGTATTCGCGACCTACGACGACTACCGGGTGAGCGCCGGCGAAGCCGGACGCACGATCCCAGTGCTCGTCGCTGAACCCACCGCCTGACAGGGGCGGTGGCTCAGTCGTCTAGCCGAGGAGGGCGATGGCGTCGTTGAATGTCGCGCTCGGCCGCATAGCTGCGGCAGCGAGAGCATCGTCAGGACGGAAGTAGCCCCCAACCTCAACCGGAGAGCCCTGCACGGCGGCCAACTCGGCCACGATGGTCTCTTCGTTGCCGGTGAGTGCTGCGGCCACGGGCGCAAAGATTCCCGCGAGTTCAGGGTCGTCGGTCTGGGCGGCAAGGGCTTGCGCCCAGTACATCGCGAGGTAGAAGTGGCTACCGCGGTTGTCGAGCCCACCGACGCGCCGCGCCGGGCTGCGCCCGTGTTCGAGTACCTGTCCGGTGGCGGTGTCGAGAGTGGTGGCCAGCACTGCTGCACGACCGTTGCCGGTGACCTCGGCCAGATGTTCAAACGACACCGCCAACGCAAGGAACTCACCGAGTGAATCCCACCGCAGATAGTTCTCAGCGACGAACTGCTGCACATGCTTGGGAGCCGATCCACCGGCACCGGTCTCGAAAAGGCCGCCGCCGTTGATCAGAGGCACGACCGACAGCATCTTCGCGCTGGTCCCCAACTCGAGGATCGGGAACAAATCGGTCAGATAGTCGCGCAGCACGTTGCCGGTGACCGAGATGGTGTCGTCGCCGCGGCGGATCCGCTGCAGCGAATATGTCGTTGCGTCGACCGGCGACATGATCTCGATGGTGAGACCCGATGTGTCGTGGTCTGCGAGGTAGGTCGTGACCTTCTCGATGAGTTGGGCGTCGTGTGCACGGGTGGCATCCAACCAGAACACCGCGGGTGCTCCCGTGGCTCGGGCGCGGCTCACGGCAAGGCGCACCCAGTCACGCACCGGCAGGTCCTTCACGGTGCACATGCGCCAGATGTCGCCGGCGCCGACACCGTGTTCGAACACCGTGTCGCCGGCAGAGTTGGTCACCCGCACCGTTCCTGCAGCGGCGATTTCGAAGGTCTTGTCGTGCGAGCCATACTCCTCGGCCTTCTGGGCCATGAGACCCACGTTCGGTACCGACCCCATGGTGGTGGGGTCGTAGGCGCCATTGGTGCGGCAATCGTCGATGACGGCCTGGTACACACCGGCGTAGCTCGAGTCGGGAATCACCGCCTTCGCGTCCTGAGTTTCGTTGTTCTTATTCCACATCTGACCCGATGTGCGGATCATTGCGGGCATCGATGCATCGACGATGACGTCGGAGGGCACATGCAAGTTTGTGATGCCGCGGTCGGAGTCGACCATGGCGATATCGGGGCCGTTGTCCAGCGCGGCCTGTACTGCGGCGACGACCGCGTCGCGTCGCTCGGCGGGAAGTTGCTCCGCAGCGCTGAGCACCGCACCCAGTCCATTGTTCGGGTCCGCACCGACGGCAGCGAGTTCATCACCGAACTGGTCGAATACATCGGCGAAGAACACCTTTACGGCATGACCGAAGATAATCGGGTCGGAGACCTTCATCATCGTGGCCTTCATATGCAGCGAGAACAAGATGCCCGAGGTTGCGGCGTCGGCGACCTGGTCACGAAGGAACGACACGAGCGCCTCGCGGCTCATGAACGTGGCATCGACCACTTCGCCAGCGCTCACCGGCACGTCGGCGCGCAACACAGTGCTGGTGCCGTCATCGGCCACGTGGATGATGGTGAGGCTGTCGTCGCTCGTCATCGTGGTCGACACCTCGTTCGAGCGGAAGTCGTTGGCGCCCATCGTGGCGACATGGGTGGTCGAGTCGCTCGACCAAGCCCCCATCGAATGCGGATGGCTGCGCGCATAGTCCTTCAC
>RFST01000023.1 GCA_009923855.1 Actinomycetota bacterium | reverse complement strand
CGAGTCGATGGAAGCCCTGATTCACCACTTCAAGATCTTCACCGAGGGCTTCCGTGTGCCCGAGGGCGAGGTGTATGTCGCCATCGAGAGTCCGCGTGGCGAGATCGGGTGCTATATCGCAAGCGATGGTTCACCGACCCCGTACCGGATGCACATGCGTGCGCCATCATTCGTGAACATCCAATGCCTGCCGCACATGATGCGCGGTGGCCTTGTGGCTGATGCGGTCGCGGTGATCTCTAGCGTCGACCCCGTTCTCGGAGAGGTGGACCGCTGACATGGCCCGATTGACACCCGATAACACCACCCTCGCGCACGAGATCATCGCCCGGTACCCGAAGCCGAAATCAGCGCTGATCCCGCTGCTGCACCTGGCTCAGGAACAAGATGGCTATGTCACCGATGAGGCCATGCGTCATATCGCTGAACTCGTTGGAGTGACGCCGGCCGAGGTGCGTGGCACCGGCACGTTCTACGAGATGTTCCAGTTCGAACCGGTGGGCCGCTACCTCATCAACATCTGCGGCACGATGTCGTGCGCCCTGATGGGTGCAGACGATCTGATGCACGCCGCCGAGGAAACCCTCGGAGTGCACGCAGGTGGCACCACCGACGACGGCATGTTCACCCTGCACCGCGCCGAATGTCAGGCGGCCTGCACTGAAGCACCGTGCCTGCAGGTGAACTACCGCTACCGGTTCCGTGCCACACCTGACGACGTGCGCACCCTGATCGATGACTTGCGCGCCGGCCGTCTCGACGGGGAGATCCCGCCGCACGGCACCCTCGCGCGCACCCGCCAGCACATTCCCGCCGACCGTGGTGTCGGGGCGGTCGACCCCGATGATGTCGCCGGTCCGCCCGCATGGGTCACGGTCGACGCCGACACCTCTCAAGGAGCGTCATGAGCGCTGATACCTACGCCTGGGCTCCCGGCTTCGTTGCCGGAGATCGACCCCGCATCGTCACGTCGCGTTTCGAGTACGAGGACTCGTACACGCTTGAGCGCTATCTCGCCACCGGTGGGTACGAGGGCCTGCGTGCCGCACTCGGCCGCAACGCCGCCGATGTGCACGAACAGGTTCGCTCGTCCACGCTGCTCGGCCGCGGCGGTGCGGGTTTCCCGGCTGGAATCAAGTGGGGCCTCACGCCCGAGGGTGTGTTCCCGCGGTATCTCGTCGTGAACGGCGATGAGTCCGAGCCGGGCACCTATAAGGACCGCCTGTTGATGGAGCGTGACCCGCATCAGCTCATCGAAGGGTGTCTGATTGCCTGCTACGCCGCCGGACTCTCACAGTGCTTCTTGTATATCCGTGGCGAAATGGCTCTGGCCCAAGAACGCGTGGGTGCGGCGCTCAACGAGGCGTATGCCGCGGGGTATGTGGGTCGCAACATCTGTGGCACCGAGTTCAGCGTGGACATCGTGTTGCACTGGGGTGCCGGTGCATACGTGGTCGGCGAAGAGACCGCGCTCATCGAGTCGCTCGAGGGCAACCGTGGGATGCCACGATTGAAGCCACCGTTCTTCCCGGCGGCCATCGGCCTCTACGGGCAGCCGACCATCGTGAACAACGTCGAGACCCTCGCGAACCTGCCGTTCATCGCGGCCAATGGCGCCGAGGCGTACACCGCGATCGGTACGGAGACCTCGCCGGGAACCCGCATGGTTGCAGTCTCGGGCCATGTCAAGCGGCCTGGCGTCTACGAGATCATCAACGGCACCACCACCTTCCGCGATCTGCTGTACGGCGAGGAGTTCTGCGGTGGTATCCGCGATGACAACGAGTTGAAGGCCTTCGTTCCCGGTGGCGGATCTGCGCCGTGGTTCCTGCCCGACCAACTCGACCTTCCGTTCGAGGGCCGCCAGGTGGGTGCGGCCGGGTCGATGCTCGGCTCGGGCGCGATCATGGTGATGGACTCCACCACCGACATCCCCGCCGCTGCCCTCACTCTCACCCGTTTCTACGCTCACGAATCCTGTGGCAAGTGTGTGCCCTGTCGTGAAGGCGGCACATGGTTGATGCGGATCCTCGAGCGCATCGTCGCCGGCGACGGCACCACTGACGACCTCGACCTTCTGTTGGAGGTTGGCGGGTCGATCTGCCCAGGCGACATGCCCCACGCAGCGAGCGCAGAGCTCGGCCTCGAGGCCACGCCATTCCCGTACAAGATGACGACGATCTGCTTCGTGGGACCGTCGGCCTACGTGCCGGTGCACTCCGCACTGACCTTGTTCCGGTCCGAGTTCGAGTCGCGCGTCACGCCGGTGCGTCCTCGGGTTCGCATTCCGGTCGCCGCTGCGGGGGGTGGCGCATGAGCCCGAACGACGACGCCGTGAACGAACCCACCGACGCCACCGATGACGCAGGGTCATCGGGTGATAAGGCCGTCATGGTCGACGATGCTGTCGCCGATGCCGACACAGTCGACAGCGAGCCGGTCGTCGAGCCCGATCCCGATGCGGTGACGATCACCATCAACGGCCGTGAGGTCAGCGCCCGTCGCGGCGAGTTGGTGATCAGCGCAGCTGAACGCAACGACGCCTACATCCCACGCTTCTGCTACCACCCGCGCATGTCGTCGGTGGGTATGTGTCGCCAGTGTCTCGTCGAGATCGACACCGGCCGTGGCCCGATGCTGCAGCCGTCATGCATGGTGCCGGTGAGCGACGGCATGGTGGTCGATACCGAGTCCGACACCTCCAAGCGGGCCCAAGAGGGCATCTTGGAACTATTGCTCGCCAACCACCCCCTCGACTGTCCGGTGTGCGACAAGGGTGGCGAATGTCCGCTGCAGGACCAGGCCTTCAGCCACGGGCCGGGCGAGAGCCGGTACGTGGAGGAAAAGCGCCACTACGAAAAGCCGATTCCGATCAGCGACCTGGTGTTCTTGGATCGCGAGCGGTGCATTCTGTGCGACCGGTGCACCCGCTTCGCCGATGAAGTGGCTGGCGATGCACTGATTCACTTCATGGATCGCGGCAACGCCACGCAGGTGAACACCTACCCCGACGAACCATTCTCGTCGTATTTCTCGGGGAACACCGTGCAGATCTGCCCGGTGGGGGCGCTCACCGCATCGCCGTATCGGTTCAAGGCTCGCCCGTGGGATCTTGAGCAGGTCGAGAGCACCTGCACCACCTGCTCGGTTGGTTGCCGCACATCGGTGCACTCCAGCCGTGACCGAGTGTTGCGGTTCCAAGGCCTCGACGTGTCCGACGATCATGGTGAGGCCGTGAACCACGGCTGGCTGTGCGACCGTGGGCGCTTCAATTTCGAATCCATCCACGCCGACACCCGGCTGGGTGAACCTCTGGTGCGTACCGATGCCGGTCTGACCGCAACCACGTGGTCGTCGGCAATGTCGATCACCGCCGATCTGCTCGGTTCGGCGCTCGCCGCCGGCTCCGACAGCGTGGGCATCATCGGTGGAGCGCGCGGAACGAACGAAGACGCTCTCGCCTGGGCCCGCTTGGCTGATGCGTGCGGGGTGGGTCGCCGTGACGCCCAAGTGGGCGACGGCATCCCTGCCGAGATACTCGACCTTCCGCGCGCCAGCGTGGACGACGCCTGCGCGGCGGCAACGATTGTGCTGATCGGCCCCGATCTCAAGCAGGAACTGCCGGTGCTGCATCTGCGACTGCGAGCCGCGGTCGAATCCGGTCGTACAAAGGTCATCGAGTTCACCCCGACGGGTTCCGGGCTCACCGCCGGCGCATGGCGCTCTCAGCAGTATGTGCCGGGTGCTCTCGTCGAGACGGTTCGCCAGTCGCTGTCCGACAGCGATGTGGCCGCACAACTGGCTGCCGGCCCGGTCGTGGTGGTGGCCGGACGGCCGAACCTCGCCGAACAGGGACCTGCGGTGCTCGACGCCGTGGAGGCCGTGGTTGCTGCGGCCCCGCAGGCCACCGTGCTGCCGGTGCTGCGTCGCGGCAACGTGATCGGCGCGCTCGAGGCAGGCCTCGCGCCGGTGAGTGGTGACACGGATGCCATTCTGCGCGCCGCCGCTGATGGACAGATCAAGGTGTTGGTCCTTCTCGGTGCCGACCCACTACGCGATCATCCTGATGCACAACTGGCCCGACGGGCTCTCGCCGGCGCCGAGCGGGTGATCAGTATCGATGGTCACATGTCGTCGTCGAGTCGCGCAGCCGACGTTGTGCTGCCGGCCGCGGTGATGGGCGAGAAATCGGGGACCACGACCAATATCGAAGGTCGGACCACCCCGGTGGAGCAGAAGGTCACGGTGCACGGCACCGCGCGCCCCGACTGGATGATCGCGCTTGAACTGGCACAGCGCCTCGGCCACGACCTTGGGGTCAGCGACCTTAACGATCTCACCGCAGCGGTGCCTCACGCCGCTCGCCATCGCAGCGACCGGGTGCCTGCAGCATCGGCGATGCCGCCCTCGAACTACGAACTGCGACTCATCGTCTCGCGCACCCTCTATGACGCCGCCGTGCTCACCGCTGCATCACCCTCGCTCGCTGAATTGGCAGCGGGTCCGGGTCTCAGCGTGCACCCGGCCGATCTCGAAGCTCTCGGCGTGTCATCGGGTGATGACATCCGCGTGGTCGGCCCTCGCGGGTCGGTCGTGATGCCGGCCTGCGCTGACGATCGTTTGCGTCGGGGCACGGTGTGGGCGGCGTTCAACCAAGTCGATCCACGTGGCGTGCACGGCGACATCCGCGAGGTCATCGATGCCAGCGCTGTGGCCAACGATGTGCGCCTTGAGGTGGTGTCATGATCGGCGCGGCGCATATGCCCGGTATCGACCCGGTACTCGACACCGATGACTGGTGGTGGGAACCACTGGCGGTTGTCGGGTTGAAGGTGTTGGTCATCTTCGTCGTCGGTCTGGTCGGCACCATGTTCATGGTGTGGTTCGAGCGCAAGATCGTTGCTGGTATGCAGAACCGTGTCGGCCCGAACAAGGCCGGCCCGTTCGGCCTTCTCCAGACCCTCGCCGACGGCATCAAGTTGTTCTTCAAAGAGGATCTGATCCCCGATCGAGCCGACCGGTTCGTCTTCAAGTTGGCGCCGTTCCTCGCCTTCGTGCCGGCGTTCTTGGTGTGGACCGTCATCCCTCTCGGCGGTGACTTCACCGACGGCCGTGATGGCACCGTGACCTGGTTCGGCCAAGTCACGCGGGTGCAGTTGGCCGACCCGCCGGTTGGTGTGCTGTTGGTGCTGGCTCTGTCGTCGATCGCGGTGTACGGCGTGATGCTCGCTGGATGGTCGTCGGGTTCGAAGTACCCACTGTTGGGGTCGGTGCGCGCCTCCGCCCAGATGATCTCGTACGAAGCGGCCCTCGGCCTGAGTCTTGCGGCGGTTCTGATGACTGCCGGCACCTTGTCGACGTCGGGCATCGTTGCCAGCCAGGACACGTTGACGAACTGGCACCTGCTGTCGACGGGTGTGGTGCCCTTCGTCGTGTTCTTGATCGCAATGACCGCAGAACTGAACCGGCCGCCGTTCGACCTTGTCGAAGCTGAGCAGGAGATCGTCGGTGGTTTCCACACCGAGTACTCATCGATCCGGTTCGCTTTGTTCTTCCTTGCAGAATTCATGAACGTCATCTCGATGAGCGCGCTGCTCGTCACGCTGTTCTTCGGTGGTCCACAGCCATTGTTGATCGGTGGGGTTGATCTGCTGGGCTTCCTTGGGCCGTTGGCGGGAACCGCGTGGCTGTTGGTGAAGGTATTCGTGTTCTTGTACATCTACGTGTGGTTCCGCGCCACCTTGCCGCGACTGCGCTACGACCAGTTGATGAACCTGGGCTGGAAGGTGCTGATCCCTGTGGCCCTTGGATGGTTCCTCCTGCTGGCCGCTTTGCAGGTCGGTCGCGACTCCGACGTGTCTTCCGCGGGCTACGTCGGATTGGTCATCGCCTGTTTGGTGGTGATGGTGGCGGGCTACGCACTGTTCTCGGCGGCGCTTGCCGTCGCTCGACGCAACCGAGACCGTGAGGGGGCTGCGTACTGATGGGCTACTTCGAAGGATTTGCGGTAACGATCCGCCAGCATCGTCTGTTCGGCGGAAAGCGGGTGACTAGCAACTACTCCGGCGGTCGTGTCGCGCGACGTCGTGGCACCGACCACGTGCCCGAGGTCGACGACGACGTGAAGATTCCCAAGCCGGAACGCTTGCACGGACGTCACGTGTTGAATCGCTACGCCGACGGCATGGAGAAGTGCATCGGCTGCGAGTTGTGTGCAGGTGTCTGCCCGGCAAAGTGCATCTACGTGCGCGGCGCCGACAACGACCCCACCAACCCCACCTCGCCCGGTGAGCGGTTCGGATTCGTTTACGAGATCAACTATCTGCGCTGCATCCACTGCGATCTGTGCGTGGAAGCCTGCCCAACCGAAGCCATCACCGAGTCGAAACTGTTCGAGTTCTCGTTCACGAACCGTCGCGACGCGATCTACACCAAGGACGAACTCCTGGTCGATGACGCCGGTCGCCCGCAACGCCTTCCCTGGGAAGACTGGCGCGACGGCGAGGAAGAACTCACCTCCGGCTGGATGCGAGCGACGTCACCATCAGGCGATGCCGATTTCGAGGGGGTCGTCGGTTGGAGCGATGAGCTCGGCTACGGCCTGCGCGCTCCCGAGCCCGATCAGGTCATGCGGGACGGGGGCAACGCCTGATGGAACTGTTCGTCTTCATCTGCGCCACCGCGATGGTTCTCGTCGGTGCGATCGCGGTGATCGTGTCGCCCAACCCGGTGCACGCGGCGCTGGGCCTCGTGCTCACGCTGTTTGGCATTGCTGTGCATTTTGTGGCGATGGAAGCACACTTCCTGGCTGCGGTGCAGGTGATTGTCTACGCGGGCGCTGTCGTGGTGCTTTTCTTGTTCGTGATCATGTTGCTCGGTGTCGACCGATCCGAAGATCTCTCGATCGAGCCGATGCCGATTCAACGTCCACTCGCCGTGGTTGTCGGTGGTGGCCTGAGCGCGCTGGTGATCGCGGCGGTGTTGCGCGTCCGCGACACCCTCGGTTCCGACGAGGTTGCCGCCGCAGGCGACACGAACATTCGGGCCCTGGCGCGCAACCTCTACAGCGACCATGTGCTGGCGTTCGAGCTCACCTCGGTGCTGTTGATCGTGGCGGTTGTCGGCACCGTGGTGCTCACCCGTCGAGTGCGCACCAGTGAGGATGCGTCATGAATCCGACCACCACTTGGTACCTCGTGTTGGCCGCAGTGCTGTTCGGTCTCGGCGCCATCGGGTTGATGGTGCGCCGCAACCCCTTGGTGATGTTCATGTGCATTGAGTTGATGTTGAACGCGGTGAACCTGTCGTTTGTCGCGTTCGCTCGGTCGTTCGCCGATATCGACGGTCAGACCGCCGTGTTCTTCGTGATGGTTGTGGCCGCCGCCGAAGTGGTGGTCGGTCTTGGCATCATCATCTCCATCATGCGCCGGCGGCCTCAGGCCACGGTTGACGATCTCGCCGAGTTGAAGGGATAGGCGATGCTCGACGCCCTGTGGTTGATCCCTGCTGCGCCCCTGGCCGGCTTCATCTTGATCCTGCTCTTTGGTCGCCGACTTGGCGAACCTGCTGCCGGGTACCTGGCCGCGACCATGGTCGCGGTGTCGTTTGCGGTGACCGTGGGGGTGTTCTTCGACCTTCTCGGCAACGACGAACATCACCGCGAGCACGTGTTGACGTTGTTCTCGTGGGTGCCCGTCGGCGACTTGCAGATCGACATGGCTCTCCTTGCCGATCCGCTGTCGATCACGATGGCGTTGTTCATCACCGGTATTGGCTCGCTGATTCACCTGTTCGCGATCGGGTACATGCACGGTGATCCGAAGTTCTCCAAGTTCTTTCTGTATCTGAACCTGTTCGTCTTCTCGATGCTGATGCTGGTTCTCGGCGAGAACCTGCTGGTCACCTTCTTGGGATGGGAAGGCGTGGGTGCCTGCTCGTACTTCTTGATCTCTTTCTGGCATACGCGCCCATCGGCCGCTACCGCCGGCAAGAAGGCCTTCGTCACGAACCGCATCGGTGACTGGGGCGTGATGCTCGCCATGTTCCTCGGGTTCACCACGGTGGGCAGCGTGAGTTACGGCGCGTTGAATCACGCGGCCGAGGAGGGCGGCATCGCCACCTCGACCGCCACCGGTATCGCCCTGTTGTTGTTCGTCGGTGCAGTCGGCAAGTCGGCGCAGCTGCCGTTGTATCTGTGGTTGCCCGACGCCATGGAGGGCCCAACGCCGGTCTCGGCGCTCATCCACGCTGCCACGATGGTGACCGCGGGTGTGTTCTTGATGACCCGCATGAACCCGATGTTGGCCGCCGCCGCGGATTGGGCGCCGGAGATCATCGCGTGGACCGGGGCGATCACGGCGCTGTTCGCGGCGAGCATCGCTGTCGCGCAGAACGACATCAAGAAGGTGCTCGCCTACTCCACGGTGTCGCAGCTGGGGTACATGTTCTTGGCCGTGGGCAGTGGTGCCTACGTCGCAGCCATCTTCCACATGGTCACCCACGCCTTCTTCAAGGCGCTGATGTTCCTCGGGTCTGGCTCGGTGATCCACGGTATGCACGAGGAACAGGACATGCGGCGCATGGGTGCGCTGCGGGTGATGATGCCGGTGACCGCTGGGACGTTCATCATCGGGTGGTTGGCCATCGCGGGTGTGCCGCCGTTCGCCGGCTTCTGGTCCAAGGACGAGATCTTGTTGTTCACGCTGGCCTCGTCGCCGGTGCTGTACGTGATCGGTCTGATCACGGCGATCCTCACCGCCTACTACATGACCCGTCAGGTGCTGATGGTGTTCTTCGGGGAGGCCCGCTGGGAGAGCCACGCCGAGGACCACGGCGCCCACGGTGAGTTCCGCCCGCATGAATCACCACCGGTCATGCTCGCCCCGCTGGTGGTGCTGGCCGGGCTGTCGATTGTGGGTGGTGTGATCCAGTTGCCGTCGTTCGGCATCATTCCGAAGGGTTGGCGCCACAAGCTCGAAGACTGGTTGCACCCGGTGGTGGAACCCGGCGAGGCTGTGATCAAGGGGACGTCGGCCTACGACGCGAAGGTCTGGCTTGCCGTGCTGGCCATCGTGTGCGCGCTCAGCGGTATCGCGCTGGCGGTCGCGGTGTACGGCCGTCGTCGTCTGCGCGCTATCGAACCGCAGTTGCTCGCCGATGGGTGGCGATATGACGCAGGAGTGTCGGCGTTCATGGGCGGCCCCGGCCGTCGCGCGTTCGATGCACTGGCGCGTTTCGACGCTCGCGTGGTCGACGGTGCGGTGAATGGTGTGGCCACATTGGTGGCATCTACCTCGGGTCGTGTCCGTCGCCTGCAGACCGGCAACGTCCGTAGCTATGCCGGCATCGTCGGTGCGGGCGTGGTGCTGGTGCTGATCTGGTTTGTCATTGTGAGGGGGGTCCTGTGATGGTTGCCGCCACCGGGTCCGCGCTGGCGTTCCCTCTGCTGTCCATGCTGGTGTTCATCCCAGCCGTCGGCGCGCTTGCGGTGACGCTCATGCCGCGTCGTCGCCCCGAGTACGCGAAGCTCACCGCGGCGGTTGCCTCGGTGGCGACGGGTGCGCTCACCGTGTGGGCCACTCAAGCGTTCGACACCGCCGATGATGGTTTCCAGTTCGTGTCGCGCCACCCGTGGATCGAGGCGTGGGGCATCTCGTGGCATCTCGGCGTGGATGGCATCTCGCTGTTCCTCGTGCTGCTGACCGGGTTGTTGTTCCCGCTCGCCATCTTGGGTATCGATCCCCATAACGACGATCCTGCGCGTGACAAGCCGTACTTCGCGTGGTTGTTGCTGCTCGAGGCCGGGGTGATGGGGTCATTCATCAGTCTCGATCTGTTCTTGTTCTTCGTGTTTTTCGAGATCGTGTTGGTGCCGATGTACTTCCTGATCGGCGGTTGGGGATACGAGGGCCGGGTGTATGCGGCCACCAAGTTCTTTCTCTACACCATGGTCGGTTCGGCGTTCATGCTGGTGTCGATCCTGGCCACCGTGTTCATCGCGCGGAATAACGGCCTGGGGTATGTCACCTTTGACCTCGTCGAGTTGGCCAATGAAGCTGAGTTTGCTGCGTCGACGGGACGATGGCTGTTCTTCGGGTTCGCTGTCGCCTTCGCTGTGAAGGTGCCGGTGTTCCCGTTGCACACATGGTTGCCCGATGCGCACACCCAAGCACCCACGGCCGGTTCGGTGGTGTTGGCCGGCGTGATGCTCAAACTGGGCACCTATGGCATGTTGCGCTTCGGTCTCTACCTGTTCCCAGAGGCGGCTTATTGGAGCCGCTACCTCTGGCTGACACTGGCCACCATCGGCATCATCTATGGCGCGATCGCCGCCACAATGCAAAAAGACCTGAAGCGTCTTGTGGCGTACTCGTCGGTGGCGCACCTCGGGTTCATCGTGCTCGGCACCTTCGCTTTCACCACCCAAGCCATCACCGGGTCGGTGATCCAGATGGTGAACCACGGTGTGTCGACCGGTGCGCTGTTCTTGATGGTGGGCATGATCTACGAGCGTCGTCACACACGCCAGATCGCCGAGTTGAATGGCATCCAGAAGGTGGCGCCCATTTTCGCTGCCGCGTTCATGGTGGTGATGCTGTCGTCGATCGGTGTGCCCGGCCTTAACGGATTCGTCGGTGAGTTCTTGGTGCTGATCGGGTCGTTCGCCACCGCACGGTGGTGGGTGGTGATCGCCGCGACTGGCGTGATCCTGGCTGCGTTGTACCTACTGTGGGCCTACCAACGGGTGTTCCACGGCGAACCCGACGAGGAGAACGCGACGTTCCGCGAGTTGCGTTGGGGCGAGGCGATGGTGATCCTGCCGTTCCTTGCGGCGATCTTCTTCGCCGGTCTGTACCCCAAGCCGATGCTCGATCGCATTGAACCAGCCGTTGACGCACTCGTCGAGCGCGTCGCCGAACACACCGACTTCGAGATCCCGACGCCGACCATCGCCGGGGAGGACGACCGATGATCGCCCAGTCCACCATCGCCGACTACGTCGCCCCCGGGGTCGACTGGTTCGCCCTCAGCCCGTATCTCGTTCCCGCTGCCGGCGCTCTGGTGCTGATGGTCGTGGGCGCGTTGACGCCCACATGGCCCCGCGGTCTGTATGCGGCGTTCACTGCGGCGTGTGCGGTGGGTGCGGGTGTGCTGTCGCTCTTCGTGTGGGACGACATCACCGATGGTGCGCCGGGCACGCTCGTCGCCGGTGCGCTGTCGCATGACACCTTTGCTCATCTCGTTGCGCTCACCGTGCTGGTCGCCACCGCACTTGTCGCGTTGGTCACCGACGGCACCCTGCGCGGCACCAGTGGTGACGGACCAGAGATGTATGCATTGATGCTGGTGGCAGCGGTCGGTGCCATGGTGATGGGCGCCGCCAACGATCTGATCGTGCTCTTCCTCGGTCTCGAAACGCTGTCGCTTGCGCTCTATGTGATGGCGGCCTCAGATCGGCGTCGTACGGCCAGTGGCGAAGCGGGCCTCAAATACTTCGTGCTCGGCGGTTTCGCATCCGCGTTCTTGTTGTACGGCATCGCTTTGCTGTACGGCGCGGCACGATCCACGAACATCGGTGAGATCGTCGAGTACTTCCAGACGAGCGTGCCGACCGAGCGCAACGATGCCCTTGTGTTGGCTGGTGTCGCGCTGTTGGTGGTCGGCCTTGGTTTCAAAGTGGCCGCAGTGCCGTTCCATGTGTGGTCGCCCGATGTGTACCAAGGGGCTCCGTCCAATGTCACTGCGTTCATGGCGTCGGTCGGCAAGGCCGGTGCTGTCGCAGCGATGGCACGGGTGCTCATCGTGGCATTGCCGTTCCATCGCGATGACTGGCGCCCGGTGATCTGGGTGCTGGCCGTCGCATCGCTGGTGGTCGGGTCGTTGCTCGCCGTGGTGCAGACCGATGTGAAGCGGATGCTGGCCTATTCCTCGGTGAGCCATGCTGGGTTCTTGCTGGTCGGCATCGAAGCGGCCGGCCATCGCGCCGGTGAAGATGCCGCCGGGTCGGGTCTGCAGTCGGTGCTCGTGTACCTCGCTCTGTATGGCGTGCTGGTCGTTGGCTCATTCGGTGTCATCACCGTGGTGTCGGCGGCGCGAGGAGGGTCGAGTGATCTGGCATCGTTCGATGGTCTTGCTCAACGCCGACCTGTGCTTGCCCTCGCGATGACGGTGTTCTTGTTGGCGCAGGCTGGCGTGCCGCTGACGTCGGGCTTCGTGGCCAAGTGGGGCGTTATCCAGGCCGCGGTTGACGAACGCAGTTACGCGGTCGCGATCATCGCGATGGTGGCTGCAGTCATCGCCGCGTTCTTGTACCTGCGAATCATGGTGTCGATGTGGCTGAAGCCGGCCGACAACGACGACGCGGTTGCGGTGCCTGGCCTCACGGCGGTTGCGGTCGGAATTGCGGTGGCGGTGACCATCGCGGTTGGCGTGTACCCACAGTGGTTGCTGGACGCGACCGATGTGGTCAGCCAATACGCGCGTTGATCAAGCCCGCTGACCCTCCTAGGGCAGCATGATCTGACACCGCGATGATCATCGAATCTCCGGCAGATCTGGTCGATACCGACTGGGGACGCCGACTGCTCATCAAGCTTGTGGCGGTCGCAGTTGCCGGCCTCATCGGGTCGTATCACCATCGGGTTGCGGTGCCCGCGCTGCACGCGGGTGGTTCGGCAGCGGTGTTCCGTCGCACATTGCTGACCGAAGGGGCGGTGTTGGCCGGGGTCGTTGTGATCACGTCATGGCTCGTGGTGGCGATGCCGTGATGGACGCGCGGGCCGTCCTCCCAACCTCTGGCGGTGTGAGTGATGCGGGTTGCATTGCCGTGGCATCAGGTTGGTGATCGCGGCACCCGCGCACGTCGTCGGTGCGATCAATCGGTGCCGAGGAGTTCGCCGAAGGTGGCGTCGAGCTGCCATTCCCATGCGGCATCGGGCAGCTGGTCACCGATGGTGTCGATCACGGCCCGTGACATGGTCATTCCTGCCAGCAGATCGACCACGGTGTCGGCCGGCACGCGGTCGCTCAGCCGGCCTTCCCGCTGCACCTGAGCGAGAGCATCGGTGGCCTGTGAGGTGACGTCGATCAGATGCGCGAGGTGGTCGTGCCGGGCACTCAGGGAGTAGAGACTGCTCACCCCCTGTAACCGGTGTGACCGGTTCAGCATTGCGTCAGGCTCGGCGAACCGCTGCAGCATGTCGCTGAGAAAGGTCTGAGGGTCATCGGCATCTGGAAGATGCCGTAGCAGACCGATGTGGGCGGCCACCGTGGCCGATGCGAACGCCCACAGCCCGACACGTCGGATCTGTTCCTTTCCGGAAAACAGTTCGTAGATCCGTTTCGGTGGTACGCCGCTGTGTTCATGCAGGTCGGTGATCGTGAAGTCGCTGATGGGGCTGGCGAGGGTCAAGGTGAGAGCACTGCGCACCACACGGTCATGGACCGGTGATGGGTCACCGGTCTCGATCGTGAGAATGCGTTCGAGCTCAATATCGAGCAGTGCTGGAGCCGGAGGGAGCTGTCCATGGCGTCCCGAACTGCCGAACCAGGTGCCGGCGGCCAGCGCACGGCGCGGACCAGGCCGTTGCACATCTTGGGCCACCATCGCGAGCAGGGAACGCCAACGCGGGTCGTCGCCGTGACGGTCGTCGTCGTGGCGGCGTAGACGCCTGAACCAGCCGGATAGGTGCAGGTTTTGCATGAAGAGGCTCTGAACGAATGGGTCGACGTCATCGGTGATGAGCGACCGGGCCTGCCAGTCGCGCAAGCGCCCGGCGACGCGATGCGCGGCGCGTTGCATCGCTGCCGTGAGGTGAGAGTCCAGTTCGGGCACCGCGCGGATGGTGGCCACGGATCGGACCTGCTCCATGCCGCCGTGAGTGCTGGCGGCCAGCGATGATGCCCAGTGGCCGAGGGTGCGGTCGACGGAATCCGCATCCCATACTGCGGTGTTGTCAGGATGTGCCCATGCGCTCTGCACCAGCAGCGACTCCTCGAGCAGGATGAGATGGGCGATACCCTCGAGGCTCGGGATGTCGGAGAAGTAGCGGTACACGGTGGTGACTGCGACACCGGCGCGTGATGCGACATCGGCCATGGTGACCGGGCCCAACCGTGCGCTGTCGATGGCAGCCTGAAGAATCGGCATGGCCCTGTTCGCCGTATGAGACCCGGTGGCCAAGGTCGCCCACATGCGCGTGGGGTCGAGCGAGTCGAAGATTGGCAGCGGTTTCGCCGACCGGGTCACGACACACTCGAGTTGACCGACATGCGTCGATCTTACGGCACCTCGGCGAGCAGCCAGGCTCTGAGTAGGGTCGAGCCATGTTCATCAATGGCCAATGGTGTGATGCGTCGACATCGACGACATTTGAAGTGACCGACCCGGCAACTGGCGAGGTGATCGGGACGATGCCCGACGGTGGTGCGCCGGATGCGGAGCGTGCGATTGCCGCGGCCGCGGCCGCGGGGCCGAGTTGGGCCGCAACAACAGCACGTGAACGCGCCGATGTGCTGTATCGGGCGTGGCAGTTGATGGCTGAACGTGCCGAAGATCTGGCGCAGTTGATGACCCGCGAGCAGGGAAAACCATTGCGTGCCAGTCGTGCCGAAGTGGCCTACGCCGGTGACTTCTTGCGGTTCTATGCCGAGGAAGCCACCCGGGTGGCAGGGGAGTGGCTGGGGTCCTCGCGGGCCGACCAACGTTTCTTGATTTTGCGGCAGCCGGTTGGCGTGGTTGCCATGGTCACACCCTGGAACTACCCGATCTCGATGCTCACCCGAAAGATGGGTCCGGCGCTCGCGGCCGGGTGCACGCTGGTGCTCAAACCAGCCGAGGCCACCCCATTGTGCGCGAAGGCGGTTTTCGAGGTGTTCGTCGACGCCGGCGTGCCCGATGGGGTCATCAATATGGTCACCGCGGCTGATCCGGCTCCGATCGGTGAGGTGTTCACCACTCATCCCGATGTCCGAAAGATCACCTTTACTGGGTCCACAGCGGTTGGCCGTCGGCTTGCCGGTGCGGCGGCAGCGAACCTGAAGCGCGTCTCGGTGGAACTCGGTGGACATGCACCGTTCATCGTGTTCCCCGATGCGGATCCGGTGCGGGCTGCCAAAGGTGCGGCAGCGTTGAAGTTTCTCAATGCGGGCCAGGCATGCATCTCGCCGAACCGGCTCTATGTGCATGCGGGTTCGGCTGACGCGTTCACTGAGACGATGGCCGACCGCGTGGCCAAGGTGCGCGCCGGCAACGGCTTTACCGATGGTGTTGGAGTGGGTCCGCTGGTCAACGAGGCGGCGGTGGCCAAGGTGGCAGCCCAAGTTGATGATGCCGTGGCCAAAGGCGCGCAGGCTCTCGTTGGTGGTCGACGACTTGATGAAGGTGAGTTCGCTGCAGGGCATTTCTATGCCCCGACGTTGCTCGCCGGAGTGACACCCGAGATGGTGATCCACTCAGAGGAAACTTTCGGGCCGGTGGCACCGGTGATCACCTATGACGATGTCGACCAGGTGCTCGCGCTCGCGAATGCCACGAATTACGGCTTGGCGGCGTACGTGTACACCAACGACATCTCCACAGCCTTGCGCACCGTGGAGGGTCTGCATTTCGGCATCATCGGCGTGAACGATGTGAACCCCACGTCGGCGTCGGTGCCCTTCGGTGGCATGAAGGATTCAGGCATTGGCCGAGAAGGTGCACACGAGGGCATCGCTGAGTACCTAGAGACAAAGTCGGTCGGCATCGCTCTGTAACGCTGCCCATCGGGGCGTCCCGCACCGTAACCTGTGGCGGTCTGCGTCATCAACGACGGTCAGTCCTGGCGGCGTGTATTGCGTTCGCTGAGGAATTCAGCGCACATCGTCTGCATCGCTTTTGCCTCGGCAATGTCGTCTGGGTCGGTGAGACGAGAGGAGAGCGCCTGTGTGGCGAACTG
>RFST01000220.1 GCA_009923855.1 Actinomycetota bacterium | reverse complement strand
GATGAGCGGGGAGTGGCGCACCGCATATCCGGCCGCGGTAAACGACTCGGCTAGAACCACCGCGTGGCCATGCATCCGATCGACGATGGCGCGCAGCCCCTCGATCCCATGCCACGAGGCATACAGCCCGGCGATATTGGCCAAGAGAACCTGCGCCGTGCAGATATTCGAGGTGGCACGTTCACGGCGAATGTGCTGCTCACGTGTTTGCAACGCCAGTCGCAGCGCGGGGCGTCCCGCGGCATCGACGCTGACCCCGACCAGACGGCCCGGCAGTGACCGCGCATATTCCGAACGCACCGCAATGAACGCCGCATGGGGGCCGCCGAAACCCATCGGGACGCCAAATCGCTGCGCCGAACCAATAGCAATGTCAGCCCCCTGCGCACCTGCACTCCGCAGCCGCACCGCGGCGAGCGGATCCACGGCCATGATCACCACGCCACCGTTGGCGTGCACCGCGTCGATCAATGCTGAGTGATCCAACACCCCTCCGGTCGACGACGGACACGAGACCAGCACACCGAAACAACCATCGGCCTCGTCGAGACCTCCGACGACGATCTCCACACCGACCGGTTCTGCTCGCGTTCGCAGCACGTTCACAATCTGAGGGTGGGTGTCGTGGTGCACGAGGAACCGTTCACCCGGTGCTGACGCAACACGGCGGGCAACGGTCATGGCCTCTGCGGCCGCCGTGGCTTCGTCCAGCAGCGACGCATTGGCCACCTCGAGGCCGGTCAACTCGCAGATCAAAGTCTGGAAGTTCAACAGTGTCTCGAGGCGCCCCTGAGAGATCTCTGGTTGGTATGGGGTGTAGGCGGTGTACCAGGCCGGGTTCTCGAGCACATTGCGCCGGATGACCCCCGGCAGAATGCACGGGCTATACCCCATGCCGATCATCGACCGACGCGGGCGGTTCAACGCCGCGAGCTCCGACAATTGGGCAAGAGCCGCTACCTCGCTCACCGCATCGGGCACGTTAAGTGGTTCCGAGCTCAGAATGGACGCTGGCACGGTCTCAGCGATCAGGTCGTCGAGCGAAGACGCCCCGATAGTGGACAGCATCCGATCGATCTCACGCGATCCAGGCGCAATATGACGATCGGTGAAGGTGTCGGCAGGGTGATCGAAATCAGGCACAGGGCTCTCCAGACGGCGTGGTTGGTTCCCCCGCTGTCATCTGACCTGAGAGTTTCACCGCCGTGGCGGCTTTCCCCGTCGGCGAGCCGAAGCTCTCTCCAGCGTCACCGCCCCCGACCGGTCCTGTGGCCTGAGAGATTCCGGGGAGGTTGCTCCTTCGGCGCCGGCGAACCGACTCTCCCGGACGGGTGTCTCGGTGATATGTCACCGCGAACGCTAGCCCAGGTTCACCCCAGCGGAGGCACTCCTGTGGCCAACAAAATGAGGCGATCGACACCGAGCGAGGCCATGCGCTGTCGCTCCGGGTGGTCGGGATCGATGAGAGCATCATCCCAATCGGCATAGACGGTGCGCACAAAACTGCGATCGCCTGCCGCCACGGTTGCTGCATCGAGCAATTCCCGGCATCGCGGGTGGCTCCATCGAACGTTCACACCATTGGCGCGTTGTCCGGCCAATGTCGCCAACGCTGTGGAGTTCACGCCGACGATCACCCGCGGGATGTGACGGGGCCGGGGGAACGTTGGGAAGCGCTCTGCGGCATCGTCGGCGTGCCACATCGCGTCGGTCAGATCAAGAAGTTCACCAACACGGGCATGACGGTCAGCCATCGCGTCAACAATTGGTGCAGCGACCATCTGCTGCTCCCATGCAAACGAACTACGCGGGGATGTGCCCGCCCCAACACCGAACCACACCGGGCGATCAGCGATGGCGGCCACGCTCGCCGCCCCAACGACCGCAACACCGATGCTGCGGTTCCACACGTTGACCACGAGCGAACCGATCTCGATACTCGATGTCGCCGCAGCCAGAGCGCCCATCCATGTAAAGGCCTCGAGTGCGTTATCTCCGTTCATTGAACGCCCGGCGAGATGGTCGACCACCCACACGGCGGAGTACCCACCGGCCTCGGCGGCCAGGGTCGCATCGAGCAAGCGCGGCCACTCCACGGCGCCAGCGGTGAACTGGACGTCGAGGCGGATGCCGTCAGCAGAGGTCATCGCAGCGATGATAGAACCCGGTGCCGGGTCATGCACCGGTGGGCGTGGCATCGTCGGGGCCATACCCACCGACTGCATCACCAATGGCATCGGCGGCAACGTCGTCGGCGACTGCGGGCGTCGCCTCCACATCGGCGGCCACCTCGGCGGTGTTCTCGCCGTTGGTCGCGGTCGCCGCGGCCTCTGTAGTGTCGTCGACGCCAGCCTGGTCCGCGTCGGTGTCATCTGATGCCGCTGGAGCAGCCTCAGCAGCCACCGAATCAACGGCCTCGGACTCAGTGGCAACCGACTCACCGTCGACCACGAACGGCTCGGTCACATGGCACGCATCCACGGCCTTCACGATCGGGTACGGGTTGATTGCCGCGCCACCCTGTGGGTGAATCTCCAGGTGGAGGTGGGAGGTGCCGCTGTTGCCAGTGCTTCCGATGTAGCCAACCACCTGCCCGGCCCGCACTTCGGCACCCTCGACGATGCCCTCGGCCACATGGGTGAAGTGGGCGTAGAAGAAGTAGGTGCCGTCCTCGGTGG
>RFST01000219.1 GCA_009923855.1 Actinomycetota bacterium | reverse complement strand
TGTGCCGGTGAGGTACGCGCATTCGATCATGTCAGCGGCAAGGTGTTGGTGCTCGGTCGAGTGGATGTGCCCACGTCGGTCGCCCGTGGACCGAACGACACGCTCATCGTGACCGCCGGCGATGGAGCGGTGTACCGGGTGGATATCGCCGAGGGTTGATATGTGGGTGACCGGTGATGCGGACGCGGCAACACTGGGTCAGCGACGAGCTCCCATGAACATGCCCTTCAAAGCGTCGTAGTGCTCGATCACATGACCCGCACCCAGCACGACAGCTTCGAGAGGAACGTTCGACATCCGCACCGGCACTTCGGTCTCGCGCTCGATACGAGCCGCAAGGCCTCGTAACAATCCACCACCGCCCACGAGGTACATGCCACGGCTCAAGAAATCCTGACTGAGTTCCGGAGGTGCTTTTGCCAGGCATCGCACCACGGATGCGATGATCGCCGACACGGGTTCTTCAACGGCGTAACGGATCTCGTCGGGACTCAATACAACGGTCTTCGGCAGCCCGCTCATCAAGTCGCGACCCCGCACCTCCGCAGGTGTCTCATCGTCGCTCGGCATCGCCGAGCCGATGGCCATCTTGATCTCCTCCGCGGTGCGTTCCCCCACCGCGATGCCATGCTCGCGACGAATGTGGTTCTGGATCGCCGCATCAATGTCGAACGACCCGGTGCGCACCGCTTCGAGTGCCACGATGCCACCGAGGGAAATGACCGCTGTTTCGCTGGTGCCGCCACCGATATCGATGACCATATTGCCCACTGGTTCGTCAATTGGAAGGTCGGCACCGATCGCCGCGGCCATCGGCTGCTCGATCAGGTTGGCATCGGCGGCTCCCGCCCGACGCGCTGCGTCGGTGACCGCGCGACGTTCCACCTCGGTGATCGCCGATGGCACGCAGATCACCACCTTCGGTCGCGTGAAACGGCTGACACCAACACGCTGCAACAGCAGCCGAATCATGCGCTCGGTGATCTCGAAGTCGGTGATTGCCCCACCTCGCAGGGGTCGCACCGCCACGATGTAGCCAGGTGTGCGACCGATCATCTGCCACGCCTCACGGCCGGTGGCCAGCACCTCGCCGGTCTGCTTATTCAACGCGATGACCGACGGCTCGTTCAGCACGATGCCGCGACCCTTCATGTAGACGAGCGTGTTCGCCGTGCCGAGATCTATTGCGAGGTCACGTGCCATCAGCGTCGTCCTCATTGGCTGCGTTGTCGACGTTGCCGGGGTCAGCCTCATGCCCATCGTCGTCGAGTCGACGCACCTCATCGGTGACCCGACGCCGGGCGTCTGGCCCCAGGGCATCGATCTGGCGTCGGAAATCATCGACTGCGTCATCGCGACGCGCACGCCGTCCCACGATGACCACGGCACCAGCCACCACGGCCAGGCCGACGATCAGCAGTTCCACGTCAGCGATTCCCCGTGGGAACGTCGGCTGGACGGGTGGGTGGCATCGCCCCCGTACCCCAATCGCTGCCGCCATCCCATTCCTCGAGTTTCCAGATCGGCGCCGATGCCTTCAACGCATCGATGCCGAAACGAGCTGCCTCGAAGGCCTCCGGGCGGTGTGGCGCCGACACGACCACGACCACCGACGACTCACCAAGTTCGAGTCGACCAACTCGATGCCACATGGCCACCCGACCGAGGTCTGGCCACTCGGTACGCATGCGCTCCACGATCTCGGTGAATACGGGAATCACCTGTGACTCGTAGGCCTCGTAGGTGAGCGAGGTCACGCCGTCGCGGCCGTCGGCGTGGTCACGCACCGTTCCCGAGAACACGACCACCGCCCCGCAATCGCCGCGCACCGCCCAGTCGTACATCGCGCCAACAGGAAGTTCGGCATCGGTCACACCGAGCCAGACATCTGCGGTTTCAGGGGCGCGCACACGTGCATCGTAGTCGTCGCCGCCATCATCGGACGGCACGACCTCACCGACCTGCTCGACTGCGTCGCACCACCCAGACCAGTGCCGCGACGATCGCGCAGACCGCACCTGCTGCGGCTCCCAGTGCCAATTCTTGGCGTCGTTTTGGGGTCACCGTCGACCACCATGCGCCATCGGAGCCCTCCACATAGGCCTGTTCATTGGTGACTTTCGGCGCCCAACCAAGGTGGCGGAGTCGTTCAGAGGTCACCACCCAGGGCGAGCGCACATAACTCAACAAGCCCGGAGGAATCGGTCCGCGCTGGAAACGCCAGCCAAGAGCCGACACGACCTCTGCCCAACGGTCCGGCAACGGTGGGCGCCAACGTGGCGGCGCCAGTGCGCGAAGTCGATCGCCGGGGATCCATCCATCGGGTGCAACGTTGGCCACACCATCGAGACCGGATTCGACCGCGACCACAACCGCCGCAGCAAGATCGTCAACGTGCAAGAACTGCACCGGCGGGTCATCGGCCTGTGCCCGACGGCCCACGCCATGCACCAACGCACGGCCAAGTGCGGACGCGCCGCTGCCGCCGGCGACGATCGCCGGTCGTAACACACCCACCACCCGCTCGGGCGCGGCATGGCGCCAACGATCAAGCGTGGCCTCGGCCGCCGCGAGTTGGCGCGCAAAGACGAACTCGGTGTCGGGGCGCATCACCGCGTCTTCGGTGAGCGGCACCGCGTTGGTGCGGTGTGCCCCGTAGACCATGGCCGACGAGAGCACGAC
>RFST01000218.1 GCA_009923855.1 Actinomycetota bacterium | reverse complement strand
CGTGTGCATCCCGGTGCCCTTCTATCACTGCTTCGGCATGGTGATGGGCAACCTTGGCAGCACCTCGCACGGCGCAACGATGGTGATCCCGAACGACGCCTTCGAACCGGTGTCGGTGCTGGCCACCGTGGCCGAAGAACGCTGCACCTCGCTGTACGGCGTGCCCACCATGTTCATTGCCGAGCTCGCGGTGGAGAACTTCGATGACTACGACCTGTCGAGTCTGCGTACGGGGATCATGGCCGGTTCTCCCTGCCCGGTGGAGGTGATGCGCCAAGTGATCGACCGGATGCATATGGACCAGGTCACCATCGCCTATGGCATGACCGAAACATCGCCCGTGTCCACGCAGACCGGCGCCGACGACTCGATCGATAAACGCGTTGGTTCGGTGGGGCGCGTGCATCCCCATGTGGAGATCCGCATCGCCGACCCCGACACGGGTGCCACGGTGCCGCGCGGCACCACCGGCGAGTTTCAGACCCGGGGCTACTCGATCATGAAGGGCTATTGGAACGAACCCGAAAAAACCGCTGATGCGATCGACGCCGACGGGTGGATGCACACCGGCGACCTCGCGGTGATGGACGACGACGGCTATGTGAACATCACCGGACGTATCAAGGATCTGATCATTCGCGGCGGCGAGAACGTGTCACCACGTGAGATCGAAGAGTTCCTCTACACCCACCCCGATATCGCCGATGTGCAAGTCGTCGGGGTGCCCGATGCCCGGTACGGCGAGGAGGTGTGTGCCTTCGTTCAGATGCGCTCCGGCACACCATTCGATGCCGAAGCCATCCGCGAGTTCTGCCGGGGCGCGATCGCGCATTTCAAGGTGCCGCGATACGTGCTCGGCACCGACGAGTTCCCGATGACCGTCACCGGCAAGATTCAGAAGTATCTGCTGCGCGAACAAGCAGCGGAACGACTGGGGCTCGACCCTGCTGCCACCACTGCCTAGAAACCACGTCGATCATCGCCGAATGGAACACGGTGTGCATCAATGCCACACTCGTCTCCATGGCCCCGAGCGATGGGACTAACAACCCGTGTCGGTGACCTGTCCAGAGTGCGGCGCTGCAGTCGCCGTCCCGGCCGGTTTCATGGTTGCAGCGTGCGCATGTGGCGAACGTGTGCGCACCAACAGCGACGGCGTGAGTTCCCACGCTGGTCTTGATCCTTACGACATCCTTGGTGTCAGCCCCGATGCGTCCGCCGACGAGATCCGCCGCGCGTACCGTCGACGAGCCCGCGAGACCCACCCCGATCATGGGGGCAACCCCGACGAATTTCAGGCAGTTCAGATGGCGTGGGAAGTGTTACGCGACGGAGGAACCAACCGCGCAAGACGCCGACAGACAGGCTCCATCGGTGTGCCCGATGTTGTGGGGATCAACGCCGTGAGCGCCATCTCGCGGCTGCGAGAGGCTGGGCTGTTGCCCGTCATCGCCATGACCCGAGTCGATGCGATGAGCCCGCTCATCGGCATCGTTGTTGCAACAACGCCATCTCCAGGCCAGCCACGACCCCACAACGGCGCTGTGCAGATCGTGGTGGCGCTATCGGATCCTGCAGCCCTGCGTCAGCGCCTTATCGACAGCGGCCGTCAAGCCGCGAAGGACCTTCGCAGCGGTTTCGGCACCGCCTGGCGTGAACGCCAGCCACCATCGGCTGACTCTGCCCACGCCGCAACAGCCTTCGGTCAACGCCTCGGGTATACGACGTTGGCCGCGGCTCGTGGCACCTTCGATGCCGTACGACTCGGCGCGTACGCTGCCGTGGTTGGGGTCATCATGGCGGCGGCTGTGGTGATCGGGGTCATCCGCCCAGCAGCTGGGCTGGTCGTGTTACTCACGGGCCTGGCCATCATTGCCATTGTCTGGGTTCGGGGTCAGCGGCGGCGACGTGACCGCCGAGAACGTGGCGGACTGCTCTGATGGCCCGGAAAACGATGCCCGGCCACGGGGTGTATCGGCGGGCATTAGCGTGAGCGCCAATGATTCGATTTCGTCGCACATGGCGCCGACCTGGGCCCGAGGGTGTGGTGCCACACCTCATGGCCGATGTGGCGCGCCGTGCCCGCGAAGTCAGCGATCTCGACGTGGCGATGTGGCGCTGCGTGGCAGGCGACAGCGCCGACCTCTACCGCTTGAGCGCCATTGCTCGCGACCCGGCCGACATTGCTGACCTGATCAGCGCGTTCGGCACCGATGCCGACCTGCGCAACCTGTCCGCCGAGATCGGCGCCGGTGCCGACACCTCTGACCATCACGACCACGTGATCGTCGCGGCACGTCGCGCGCCACGCCCCGGAACGATCCGGAACGATTGTTGCGACCGTCACAATCTCTGTCGGCGCACCACGAACCGCCGCCATCTGGGCCGACGCCGTCGACAGCGCCGTGGCTGCTGGTGCAAAGGCCGAGCTGTGCGCCATCGACGACCACGCCGGTGCCAGCATTGAACTTCTGATGCCGGTGCCCCACCCCGGTATTCGACCGGCGCCTCCCAGCGATGCGGCTGTCGCACTGCGGTGGACTAGCGCGGTGTCCCACGCACCCATCGGCTCACACCGATGGTGGCGTCGATCGGTGTAGACCCGCAGCGGCGACGGGCTCGGTCGGTCGTGGTGGCGCTCCCCTCGTAGTATCTGGCGTGCGCTGGCGCCTCACGCCGGTGCCCGTGATCGAGGAGTC
>RFST01000217.1 GCA_009923855.1 Actinomycetota bacterium | reverse complement strand
ACGTTCTCGACGCTCTTGCCGTCGCGGCGGCTGGAACAGTCTCAGAGTAAAGACGCCAATCAGCCCAGCGCCCAGGGGCTCCACCCGTCGCCGTATGCGGCTTCTGCCCGCTGATACAGCGCGTAGGCCGCACGCACGTTGGTGCGCGCATCGAACAGCTGTGCCCGGTCGGTGATCCCAAGATCGTCGAGCCAGGCGTCGTGCACTTCCCAATAGATCTGGAACAGCCCAACGCAGCACCAGTTCTGTGCGTTCGCCCACAGGTTTGACTCGCGGATCGCAATGCGCACCGCCTCATCGGCAAGTTCGGCAGGCCAGATCTCGCGGATGATCGCCTCGGCGGTATCGCGTGACGGCGCGGTCGGCAGGCGCACCGGCGCGGCCGTTGTTGTTGGTGCAGCCGTCGTTGTTGGCGACTCGTCGGCTGCTGAGGCAGGGGGCGAACTGGTGACTGGCGCATTTGTCGTTGCCGGCGCGGCCGTTGTGGGCACCACGACGCGCACCCCTGCTGGCAGGCAGATGTCTTCTCCGGCGTAGATCACCGTGTCGATGCCGGCGTCGTTGAGCGACAGCAGTTCATCCATGTCGACACCACTGCGCTCGGCCAGTCGGCTCCAGGAGTCGCCGCGCACAAGGGTGTACTCGTTCACGCAGGCCACCTCGACGGCACGCACAACCGGCGCCGGAGACGTCGTGGCGACCGAAGCGCTTGTTGCGGGCGCGGCCGACGGTGCGCTGGCTACTGAGCCCACCGTTGGCGCAACAGGCTCCGCCGACGCCCGGTCGGCCAGTCGCACCTGCGCGGCTGTGGCCGGCACCGACGCTGTGGTCGCTGCGCCATCGGCCGTTGGCACCGTGGTGTCGACGAATACGCCCACCGCATCGGAGGAACCCGACGCCATCGGCATGTCGAGATCTGCGCTGCTCGCACCCGTAGCCATCTCCGCATCAGCGGTCAGCGATGCATCGTCGCGCAATGCCCATGCAACCGGCACGGCGGCGAGGGCAACCACCACAATGGCGACCAGACGGATCAGCAGCGGATCACTCGATGCGCGACCCCTTGTCGCGTTGGCACGCCACCGCATCATCGTCGCCCACAGCGCACCGAGCATCGGCTCAGGCTCAGGCGTCGGCGGCCGAGGTGTCACTGCAGGCCGTGATGCACTGACCGTAGGGTCATCTGGTCGCAGGATCGGGTCGATCGGCTCGCAAGCAGCATCGGCAGAACGGGACACATCACCATCTGTGTCGTGGCTCAGCGTCATCGGTTCGTCGATCGTCGCTTTGTCGCGAGTGCCATGATGACGTTCGCCCCACGGGGCGGTGCGGGCCCAGAAGTTGTCGGCCCTGCCGGTGGCATCGCGATGTCGACGCCTACCCTCGAACATGACGACATTCTGTCGTTTTCGTCATCATTTCGCAACATTGTGAACCGGGAGACGCAATCGGGGCGCCGGACTCATGCCCGACGCCCCGACGGCGAATGGCGGAGAGGGTGGGATTTGAACCCACGGACCGCTTGCGCAGTCAACGCCTTAGCAGGGCGTCCCATTCGGCCGCTCTGGCACCTCTCCAGCACGGGCGAGTGTACCGCTGCACCTGCAGGCGGCCACAGGGGCCGCCACGGCCATGACGTATCTATCCAGCCGACGGCCGGACGGACGCGAGCAGCGCGGCCGGGGCCGCTGCCAACGCATCGGTGGCCGGGCCCGCGGGCAGATCCGCACACAGACCTTCCGCGCGCACCACATATTCCTCAGCCACAGCCACGGCATCTGCAACACCATCGCCGCCACGGACCAACTCCAACGCCTCCGACCGGGCACCATCGTCGAGCGGGCCGCCCAACAGGTCACGCAAGCGATCGGCGCGATCACCACCTGCATCGAGGGTGCACAACACCGGCAGGGTGTACACGCCCTCTTCCATGTCGTGGCCCGCTGGCTTGCCCAACTCGGCATCGGTGGAGGTGAGGTCCAGCACATCGTCGACGATCTGGAAGAGCATCCCGTACGCATCGCCCCACGCGGTGAGCGCATCGACCGTGGGCGCAGAATGGCCTGCCACCAGTGCCCCCACGCGTGCCGACGTGCCGTACAACGACGCGGTCTTGCCGTGGATCGAACGGAGATAACTGTCGCGCGGGCGATCGACGTCGTAGGTGTGGCGAAGTTCCTCGATTTGCCCCTCGCACAACCAGCCGATCGTGCGGGCCAACAGCCCGGCCACCTCGGTTCCAAGCGACGCGGCGATCTCCGATGCCCGTGCCAACAAGAAGTCGCCCGCAAGGATCGCCTGCAGGTTGCCCCACCGGGCATTCACCGTCTCGACGCCGCGACGGGTCGCTGCCTCGTCCATGACATCGTCGTGATAGAGCGACCCCAGGTGCACCAACTCACAGGCCACCCCACCCGACACCACATCGTCACCGACGCCGGCCACATCACCGCCGCCGACCGCTCCCGACACCATCGCCAGCACCGGGCGCAACCTCTTTCCGCCCGCGGTGATGAGATGTGAGGCCAATTCAGTGAGATGGTCATCGCTGGTGCGGACCGCAGCCAACATCGCGTCCTCAACGCGCGAACGTGCATCACCGGCGGCCGCGATCAACGGAGATGTCGGGCCAGCCACGCGCGCAGGCTACGCGCAATACGCCCCGCGCCGGAACATGAGCCACGATCGCCGTACACCAGCGG
>RFST01000216.1 GCA_009923855.1 Actinomycetota bacterium | reverse complement strand
GGCGATCACCTGCTCGAGCGTCGACACCCAGTCCTCATCGCGTTCACCGACCGCCCCGTAGATGAGGTCTAGATTGAATGTGGTCGCGCCGCCATTGATGACTGCATCCACTGCACGAGCGACGTTGTCGCGCACATGACGCCGCCCGAGCGCGCCGAGAACATGCGACGTCATCGACTGCACCCCGATCGATACCCGGGTCACTCCACCCGCCACCCATGTGCGCACCATGTCGACATCGACATCGTCAGGATTGCACTCGACGGTGATCTCGGCCCCCTCTGCAACCGGGATGACTGCGAGAACTTCGACCAATGCCGACGCCGACACCAACGACGGTGTTCCACCCCCAACGAAAACCGATGACACCGGATGGGGAAATGCGGTGCGTTCGATATCGGTACGCACCGCCTGCAGGTAGTCGTCGATCAGATGCTCGCGGTCGGTCCAGGTGGCATGCGTGCAAAAGGGGATATGCATGTACACGCCGAACTCTGACGTTGTCACCGTGGCATCGGGAATGGTCACCGCAGCCCTCCGGCGGAGAGCATCAATGTGGCGGCCACGACCGCTGCGGTTTCCACGCGCAACACACCATCGCCAAGGTCGACCTGGTCCGTCATCAGGTCCAACTCGGATTGACTCCAGCCCCCTTCAGGCCCGATAACTAGCGCCGTGTCGTCGTCGCGCAGGGCACGCCCACCCGGTTCGGCGACCGGAATCGATGACAGCACCTCATCTGCCGGTACTGGCCCACGCACGACGGGTACATACACCCGGCGTGATTGCTCGACTGCCGAACGCACAATGCGTTCCAGACGTGCGAGTCCGCGGTCACGTCGCGCCGCATCCCAGCGCACCACCGACCGTTCCGCGTCCACCAGCACGATCTCGGCAACGCCGACCTCCACCAGTTTCTGCACCATCCAGTCGCCACGATCACCTTTGGGTAGCGCCGCATACACCGTCACCTCGCGCCCACGAGCGCTCTTCTCCACCTCCCCCACCGGGTCGAGACCAGCGCCGGCCAGCACACACGGGCGCCACGAGCCGCGACCGTCGGTCACTGTGATCGCGGCGCCGTCGCGCAGACGCAAGACGCGCATCAGATGATGCATGGCGTCGTCGTCGGCCAGCGGAGCCGACACGTCGTCGACCACTACGTGTGCCGATGCGGATCGCCGCGATTCCTCCACGGCTCAGGAGAACGCCGACTTGATGCGCGAGAACAAGCCACCACCGCTGGAGCCGACGTCTTCGCCGCGCTGTTCAGCAAAACGGCGCAGCAGATCTGCCTCCTCGTCGCTCAGATTGGTGGGTACCACCACGTCAACGATGGCGCGAAGGTCGCCACGACCGCGACCCTGCAGCCGCGGCACACCGCGCTGACGCAGCACGAACTCGTGTCCGGGTTGGGTACCGGCGGGAACCGACAACTCCTCATCACCATCAAGGGTGGGCAGGGTGACCGTGGTACCGAGCGCGGCCTGTGAGATCGACACCGGCACCCGGGTCACAAGATCTTGGCCGTCACGCTCGTAGCGCGCATGCGGCGACACCCGCAGATGCACATACAGGTCACCTGCTGCACCGCCGCGCGGCCCAGTGGCGCCACGGCCGGTGAGGCGCAACGTGGCCCCAGAGTCGACACCGGCAGGCACCTCGATCTGGTAAGTGCGATCTGACGTCACCCGTCCCTCACCGCGACATGTTCCACATGGGGTGGCGATCACTTCTCCAAGGCCGCCACAGCGCGCACACGCCGCTGTGGTGACCATCTGGCCAAGCATGCTTTGGCGTACCCGACGCACCTGGCCCGACCCGTTGCAGTCAGAGCAGGTCACCGGCTGGGTGCCGGCGCCCGCGCCCGTGCCCGCACAGTCACCACAGGGCTGGGGCAGCTTCAACGTGACCGGCACCTCGGCACCAAACACGGCCTGTTCGAAATCGAGGTCGACCACAACCTCCATGTCCTGGCCACGAGGAGGCCCAGCAGGTCCGCGGCGCGACCCACCACCAAAGGGGCTGCCTCCTCCGAAGAATGCATCGAAGATGTCACCGAGGCCCGCACCGAACATGTCCTCGGCTCCGGCACCACCGGCGCCGCTGACCCCGGCCTCGCCGAAACGGTCGTAACGGGCACGCTGGTCATCATCGGACAGTACGGCGTACGCGGTGGAGAGTTCTTTGAAGCGCTCGGTGGCCTCGGGATCGTCGGGATTCGCATCAGGATGCAGTTCGCGTGCGCGCCGGCGGTAGGCCTTTTTGATCTCATCAGCGCTCGCGGTACGCGCCACTCCCAGCAGGTCGTAATAGTCAGCCATCGGTCAACTCCTAGGCGTTGTCGGCGAGATGACGGCCCAACCGGTCGGACACAATTCCAACCGTGGCGAGCGCCTGCGGATAGTTCATACGTGTCGGCCCTAACACCCCAACCGAGCCGAGCTGTTCCCCGTCGACCACCACCGGTGACACCACGACCGAACACGAGGCCAACGGTTCCACCCCGTGCTCCACGCCGATGGCAACCGACATGCCGCGGTCGATCACGTTGCGTACCAGCGACACAACAACGAACTGCTGTTCAAGCGCCTGGAGCACATTGCGCACCACCTCGACGGCATCGAACGATGCCGCCATCGACGAGGCACCGCCCACCCACACATGCTCATCGTCGGCAACCTCGCGAATCGATGTCAGTGCCGCCGCA